>DATHSE010000211.1:0-4192 GCA_035464455.1 Anaerolineae bacterium
TGGTGGGGGTCGGAGGGCCGAGCGATCAGCGGGAGGTTGCAGGAAGCGCTCGCGGGACCACGCGAAGGCGGTGTAGCATCGAGCGCGTGAGCCGAACACTGGCGGTCGTCCTCGCCGGCGGCGAGGGGGAACGCCTATCACTCCTCTCGGGCGTTCGCGCCAAGCCTGCGGTGCCATTCGCGGGCAAGTACCGCATCATCGACTTCACCCTCTCGAACTGCGTCAACTCGGGGCTGACCAACGTCATCGTGCTGACCCAGTACGCACCGCTCTCGCTGAACGACCACATCGGCGCCGGTCGTCCCTGGGACCTCGACCGCAACAGCGGCGGCATCCGCATCTTCCAGCCCTTCGTGGCGCGCGGTCGGCCGCGCGAGTGGTACCGCGGCACAGCCGACGCGGTCGCGGCCAACCGCGATGCCATCCGCCAGTCAGGCGCCGACATCGTGCTCGTGCTGGCCGGCGACCACATCTACAAGATGGACTACGGGCCCTTCATCCAGCAGCATCGCCGCAAGCGTGCCGACGTGACCATCGCCGTGAAACCGGTTCCCATCGAGGATGCGCACCGCTTCGGCGTCCTCACGCTCGACGACAGCGACGCGGTCACCGAGTGGCAGGAGAAGCCACGCAATCCGCACAGCGACCTGGCCAGCCTGGGCATCTATGTCTTCAGCCGCAAGGCGCTCGACAAGTGGCTCGGCGACGACCGCGATGACTTCGGCAGGCACATCATCCCCGCCATGCTCGAGGCCGGAGCGCGCGTCTACGGTCACCGTTTCGAGGGCTACTGGCAAGACGTCGGTACCGTGCACAGCTACTGGGAAGCACAGATGGAGCTGCTCGATGACCATCCACCGCTCGATCTGTACGATCGCGACTGGGTGGTCCACACACGATCGGAAGAGCGGCCGTCGGCGCGCATCGGATCCACTGCCAACGTGCATCGCAGCCTCATCAGCCACGGCTGCATCATCTCCGGCACCGTCGAGCACTCGGTCCTCTCGCCCGGCGTGCGTGTCGATCCGGGTGCCATCGTGCGGGACAGCGTGATCATGTTCGATACCCACATCCGGGCGGGGGCGGTGGTCGACCGAGCCATCATCGACAAGGAGGTCAACGTCGGGCCCAATGCCATCGTCGGCACGGGCAACGACTTCGACACGCCCAACGTGGTCGAGCCCGAGCGCCTCAACACCGGCATCACCGTCATCGGCAAGCGGGCGGTCATCCCGGCCTCGGCGCGCATCGGGCGCAACGTGCGCATCGCCGGCGACGTGCGACCGTCGGACTTCCGCTCGAAGCGAGTCGAGAGCGGTGGCAGCGTCGAGGTGAAGGCGCGCAAGACACGGGCGAGGAAGACCTGACCCACCGCGGCCCCGTGTCGACCGTCGAGGCTGCCAGCGTGGACGCGTGGCTGAGCGAGCTCGATATCACCCCCATCGAGCGTGACGAGCGTGACGGCGTCAGCAGCTGGGACCTGCGCCTCGACGGGCGCCGGCGACCCGACATCCGCCTGACGCTCATCCTCGACCCGCGCAGCGCGATGCTGCTGTGGGTCCACTTCGCCCCGCCGCTCAACGATTCGTTCCGCGTCTCGTATCGGCAGCTGCTTCGCTGGAACGATGAGCTGCCGTTCGTGAAGTTCGCGCTGTCGGCCGACGACCGGCTGGTGCTGACCTCCGAGCTGGCGGTGGCGAGCCTTGACCGGGATGCGCTGGGTGCGGCCATCGTGCGCCTGCTGGCGGTCTGCGACCTGACGCTCGACCGCTCGGTGGCCTGGCTCTACCCCGGCGCCAGGACGGCGCCCGACATGGGCCGTCCGTCGCGCCAGGCAGCCCTGTTCGAGCGCTACGCGTCTGAGCTCGCCGAGCTGCTCGACGCCCCCGGTGAGGGAGCGGGGCTGGTGCTGAGCGACGAGCGTGGCTGAGCGCGCCGTGCTCGCGCGGTGCGTGCCGGAGGTTCCGTTGTCGTTACACTTGCGGACCTGATGGAAAGCGTGACCCGGGAGCGCCGCCGACCTTCGAGCGACGTCCTCAGCGGAGACTCGGCGGACGTCTACTTCCGGCGCGCCGAGGAGATCCTCGAGGGCGAGGGCATGGACCCCGTCGTGGTCATGGAGGTCTTCTCGCGATCGGAGGGCATCCTCTGCGGCATCGATGAAGCCAAGGTGCTGCTGGCATCGGTGTTCGTCGAGGGCGGCGAGGAGCATGTCGTGGAGTCGCTCTCGGACGGGGATACCTTCTCGTCCAAGGAGATCGTGATGCGCATCCGGGCGCGCTACCGCGCCTTCGGCCTCTACGAGACCGCCATCCTCGGCATGCTGGCGCAGTCCACCGGATGGGCCAACGCGGCGCGCGAGTGCGTGGCCGCCGCCGCGCCCCAGCCGGTCATCTCCTTCGGCGCTCGACACGTACACCCGCACGTCACCGATGCGCTCGACTATGCCGCCATCGTGGGGGGCTGCGTGGGCGCCTCCACGCCGGCGGGGGCGCGCCTGGCCGGATTGGCACCCACCGGCACGATGCCGCATTCGCTGGTGCTGGTCATCGGTGATACCGTGCGCGCCGCCGAGGCCTTCGACCGGCATGTCGCGCCGGACGTGCCGCGCATCGTGCTGGTCGACACCTTCAAGGATGAAGCCGAGGAATCGTTGCGCGTGGCCCATGCGCTGGGCGATCGGCTATACGGTGTCCGCCTGGACACGCCCTCCGAGCGCGGCCGCGTGACGGCCGACCTGGTGATGGAGGTGCGCGCACGCCTCGATCTCGACGGCTTCGAGCACGTCAAGATCATCGTCTCCGGCGGCCTGACACCCGATCGCATCTGGTACTTCAAGGACGCCGGCGCTCCCGTCGACTACTTCGCCGTTGGCAGCTACATCAGCGGCGCCTCGCCCGTCGACTTCACCGGCGACCTCAAGGAGATCGACGGCAGGGCCATCGCCAAGCGCGGACGCATCCCGGGCGTCACGCCCAGCCCACGTCTCGGTGGCGTGGATCTGCGGGAGTGGCTACCGCGGTAGCTCCCCGGCGTCGGCCAGTCGCGCCAGCCGGAGCAGTCCCACCAGCGTCTTGGCGTCGTGGATGTCGCCGGCCTCGGCCATGGCCACGGCCTCGCGCCAGGGCACGCTGACCAGGTCGAGGTACTCGTCGACGTCCGGACCGCCGTAGTCGGCGAGCGGCTCCAGGTCGGTGGCCAGGTACAGGTGCATCAGCTCGTCGCTGAAGCCGGGAGCGGTCCAGAAGCGGCCCAGGGAGCGCCACGTGGCAGCCTGCTGCCCGGTTTCCTCGGCCAGCTCGCGAGGTGCCGCCTCGTCAGGGTCCTCGACGCTACCGTCGGGTCGTCGGTCGAGGGTCCCGGCCGGCAGCTCCAGCACCACCTGTGCCACGGGCGTGCGGTACTGCCGCACCATCAGCACGTCATGGCCGCGGATGGGGATGACGCAGATCGCTCCCGGGTGCTCCACGATCTCGCGCGTGTGCCGCTTGCCCTTGGCATCCTCGATGGTGTCGATACGAAAGGTGATGAAGCGCCCGCGATGCAGCACACGGCGCTCCACGGTCGTCTCGATGAGGTGTAGGTCGGTCATGCGGGCAGCATAGGCGGCCGCCGGAGCAGAGACCGGTCGGTGTCGTGGTCGAGGATGGCCGGCCTTGGCGACGTCGCCCCACCGCGAGGTGGTGCGTCGTGTCAAACCCCGTCCTAGTACCACTGCGCCATGGAGGGTGGCGCGTGTGGCGGCGAGTATGCGGTTCGTCAGGGATGCACCCTCGACCGAGCCCCGAGCACTCGAAGCCACCCCCGGGCCCAGGCCCGCATCCCTGTGGAGACTCACGGTATGAGCCGATTCAAGGATCTGGCGCTCCGCCTCGCGGTGGTCGCTTCGTTCGTGCTCGTGCTGGCGGCACCGTTCCGCTGGTAGGGCTGACCTCCCACGACCGAGCCTGGGCCGGCGAAGATCACCCTCGCGCCGTTCGTCAGCCCCGCACCACTCCCATGCGCGACTAGCACTCGATCGATCCGCCGGCGCCCTCAGCGCCGGCGTCGTCGATGCCGGAGGCCGTGAAGCCACGTGTTGCTGCTCTACTCCATCGCCGCAGGCCTTCTCCTCGGGCGGCTTGCGGGCGGGCGTGTGCGCAACCTCGAACGCGTACGCTTCGCCTGGTGGCAGCTGGCGTTGGCCGGGCTG
>DATHSE010000212.1:0-7853 GCA_035464455.1 Anaerolineae bacterium
GTCATCGCCGCGGTCCGCGCCTTCGACCCGCCGCTGGTGCTCATCGCCGGCGGCCGCGCCAAGGGCAATCCCGTCGATGCCCTGGCACGGGCGGTCGCCGAGCGCGTCACTGCCAGCGTGCTCATCGGTGAGACCGCCGCGGAGCTGGCGGCGGCATTCACGGCGGCCGGTCTCGCGCGCGTGGAGCTCGCCGGCTCCATGGACGAGGCGGTGCGCATGGCCACCGACATCGCGCGCGAGGCGACGCCTGCCACGGTGCTGCTGAGCCCGGCCGCGGCCTCGTTCGACATGTTCGCGGACTACGAGGCACGCGGCGATGCCTTCAAGCGGGCGGTGGCGCGGATCGCCGCGCTGGCAGGTCGATGATGGAGGCACTGCGCTTTCCCTGGGACGACGAGCGGCGGCGCGAGGTGGCGCCGAGCGCCTTCCGACCCCGCAAGTCCGCCGCTCGCGGCGCCCGTGGGCAAGTGCCCAAGCCGGCCGATCGGCGGGACGCCAATCGCAGCCGGCGGCATGCTGCCACCTCGTACGCGCTGACGACAGGCCTGCCTCGACCGAGCGGCCTGCCGCGGACAGCGGCACGCTCCGGGGGCCATGCGACCCGCGAGGTCCCGCGTGACCGAGCCGCCGGCCGCGTAGTGCAGGGGCCGCGGCGCGAACGGCACGAGCCCGACTACGTGCTGCTGGCGGTCGCCGTCGCCCTCTCAGCCCTGGGCATCCTGATGGTCCTCTCCAGCACCGGTCACAAGGCTGCCCTCGAGCAAGGCAGCGTCTTCGGCGCCGTCACCACGCAGCTGGGCTGGGGACTCGTGGGTGGCCTGGTGCTGCTGGCAGCCATGCGCATCGACTATCGCTACTGGCGCTCCTTCTCCATCCTGGGCATGGTCGTCGCGCTGGTGCTGCTGGTGCTGGTCCTCACGCCGGGGGTCCCGCCGTTCCTCAAGCCGATCGAGGTCAACAACGCCACGCGCTGGCTCGAGATCGGCTCGCTGCCGAGGTTCCAGCCCACCGAGGTCGCCAAGCTGGCGCTGGTCGTGTTCGCGGCCCACTGGCTGACCGCGCGCGGGAAGCAGGTGGGGTCCTTCCGCCACGGCCTGCTGCCCTTCAGCCTGCTCGTGGGCCTCATCGCTGTCCTGGTCGTGCTGGAGCCGGACCTGGGCACCACCGGCGTGCTGGTGCTGACCGCCTTCTCGATGTTCTTCGTCGCCGGCGGCAGCCTTCTGCAGATGCTGCTGTTGGCTCCGGTCGGACTCGCCGCCGTGGCCGGCGCGGTGATGATGAAGCCGTACATGCTCGAGCGCGTGGAGGTCTACCTCGACCCCTTCAAGTACGCGAGCGATGGCGGCTACCAGACCGTTCGAGGCCTCTACTCCCTGGCGTCGGGCGGCATCACGGGCAAGGGGCTCGGCGTCAGCCAGCAGCCGACTGGGGTGATGGTGCCGGCGGCCGAGAACGACTTCATCTTCGCCGTGATCGGGCAGGAGCTCGGCCTCATCGGCGGGCTGGTCGTCATCGGCCTGTTCCTGCTGCTCGCCTGGCGCGGCACACGCATCGCCATGCATGCGCCCGACACCTTCGGTGGGCTGCTGGCCCTGGGCATCACCGGCTGGCTGACCTTCCAGGCCTTCATCAACATCGCCGTCGTCGTCAAGCTCATCCCCATGACCGGCATGCCGCTGCCCTTCCTGAGCGACGGCGGCACCTCGCTGGTGGTGGCCCTGGCTGCGGTGGGTATCCTTCTATCCATCTCCCGAGAGACCGTCAGCCGAGGTGTCATCGCGCATTGAGGATCGTCATCGCAGCCGGAGGCACCGGCGGGCACATCTACCCCGCCCTGGCCGTGCTGGCCCAGCTGCGGGCCCGACTGCCCGAGCTGGAGCTGCGCTGGATCGGCGGACGCCGTGGCCTGGAGGCGGACATCGTGCCGGCCGCGGGCCTGCCGCTCGATCGGCTGTGGCTGCGCTCCCTGCGTACGGTCGACGCCTCGGCCAGCACCATCCTCGATCCGCTGCGCCTGGCCGCATCCGTGCCGCAGGCGCTGGTCAAGCTCGCGCGCCGGCGCCCGGATGTCGTCTACACCACCGGCGGCTACGTGGCCATCCCGGTGCTGGCGGCTGCGGCCCTGCTGCGCATCCCGTCGCTGCTGTGGGAAGGCAATCGCATCCCCGGACGGAGCGTCCGCCTGAGCGCGCGGCTGGCCAGTGCCCGGACCGTCTCGTTCTCGGCGACGCGTGACCGTCTGCCGGCGCCCACCTTCGTCACCGGCACGCCCATCCGCCACCTCGACGGTGGCGACAAGGAGGGCGCCCGTGCTCGACTGGGATTGCCGGCCGACGTCCCGGTGCTGCTCGTCTTCGGCGGCTCGCAGTCGGTGCGGCGCCTCAACGACGCCATCGCCGACGCCATCGCGGATCTCGTCGAGCGCTGTACCGTCGTGCACATCACCGGCAGCGCCGGCATCGCCGAGGCAGAGGCGCTGCGCAGCCGCCTGCCGGCGGTGCGCCGCGACCGCTATCGCCCTTTCGAGTTCCTGCACCAGGACATGGACGCGGCACTCGCCGCGGCCGACCTGCTCGTCGGCCGTGCCGGCTCCTCCACGCTGGCCGAGGCCGCTGCCGCCGGATTGCCCATGATCGTCGTGCCCTACCCGCACGCGGCCGCCCATCAGCAGGCCAATGCCGCCGAGATGGTGGCTGCCGGTGCCGCGGAGCTGGTGGCCGACGAGGACCTTGACGGCGACACGCTGCGCCGCGCCGGCGAGCTCCTGTTCGATGATCGCCTGCCGGCCATGGCGATGGCCGCTCGCAGCGTGGGACGGCCGACGGCGGCGCTGGCGAGCGTGCGGCTGCTGGAGCTGCTGGCAGCGCGCCGGCCGCTGCCGACGCAGGCGCAGCTGGATGCCATGCTGGCGTCCGGGTGATGCACCCATGAGCCATCCCCGCCTGACGCCGGAGGAGCAGCTCAAGCTGGGTGGTGACATCCAGCGGCGTCTCGGCATCAAGACCTCGCGCAACGAGCCCCTGGCGCGCTTCACCACCATGCGCGGGGGTGGCCCCGCGGACCTCTTCGCCGAGGTGCGCAACCTCTTCGAGCTGCGTGGCATCGTGCGCTTCGCCCGCTCGCGCGACATCCCTCTCTTCCTCATCGGCCGCGGCTCCGACATCGTCATCAGCGACGCCGGCATCGGCGGCCTGGTGGTGGTGGTCCGTGCCGCCGCCGAGCGCATCGAGGGCCAGCGGCTCATCGCCGACGCCGGCCTGCAGATGGCACGGGCGGCCACCAGCAGCAAGGTCGCCGGGCTCTCCGGCCTGGAGTTCGGCCTGGCCATCCCCGGCACCGTGGGCGGCGCGGTGTGGGCCAACGCCGGCGCCCATGGTTCGGAGGTTCGCGACATCCTGGTGGAAGCCGTGGTAGCCGGTGCCGACGGCGAGGAGCGCGTCCTGGGCCCGGCGGACCTGGGCATGGCGTACCGCGAGACGCAGCTCAAGCACAGCTCCCCGGGACGTCCCGACGTGGTGCTGCAGGCGACGTTCGCGCTCGAGCCGGCCGGCTCGGATACCATCACCGCGCGCCTCGACGACATCCGCCGTTGGCGCCAGGCGCATCAGCCCGTCGGCCAGAAGTCGGCCGGCAGCGTCTTCCGCAACCCGGAAGGCGACTCGGCCGGGCGCATCATCGACGAGCTGGGGCTCAAGGGCCGCCGCCTCGGTGGCGCCATGGTCAGCCCACGCCATGCCAACTTCATCGTCAACAGCGACGGCGCCAGCGCCGCCGACGTGCGTGGCTTGGCCGAGCTCGTGCGCGAGACCGTGCGCCGCGAGCGCGGCCTCGAGCTGCGCTACGAGGTGGAGTTCGTGGGCGACTGGAACGATGTAGAGGAGGGGACAGGATGACCATCAGCCGCACCACCGGGTCAGGCGCATGACCTTGCCGCGCACGGCCATCAGCGTCCTGTTCGGGGGGCCCTCGGCCGAGCACGAGGTCTCGCTGGTATCCGGTCGTGCCATCGCTGCGGCGCTGGCCGGTGCCGGCCACGACGTCGACGGCTGGCTGCTCGACCTCGACGCTGGCTGGTGGCGACTGCCGAGCGCAGCGCTCGATCCGGCGCTGCCGCTGCAGGCCTTTCGCGATCCTGCCGCGCTCGGCGCCGAGGGACCGCTTCGTGCCGCAGCTGCCCTCGAGATGCTGGCCGCTCGTGACCCGCGACCGGTCGTCTTCCCCGCGCTCCATGGACCCTTCGGCGAGGACGGCCAGGTCCAGTCGCTGCTCGAATCGGCCGACCTCATCTATTGCGGCTCCGGCCCGGCGGCGTCGGCGGTGGGGATGGACAAGTCGCTCTTCAAGCGCGTCTGCGGCTCGCTGGAGCTGCCGCTGCTGCCGTGGGTGGATGTGCGTGCCCCGGAGCACGCGGCGGATGCGACGGGCGTGGAGGCCGGCCTGCGTGCATTCGCTGCCGGTTTCGACGACCGCCGCCTCATCGTGAAGCCTGCCCGCCTTGGCTCCAGCATCGGCATCAGCATCGTCCACGACATCGACTCCTCAGACGAGCTGCGTGACGCCCTCCGGGAGGCCTTCCGCTTCGACGATCTCGTCCTCGTCGAGCCCTGTCTCGACCATCCGCGTGAGCTCGAGACGAGCGTCATGGGCAACACCCGCCTCGACGTCGTGGCCTTCGGCCCGGGTGAGATCAAGCCCGGTCGCGAGTTCTACGACTACGTGGCCAAGTACCGCTCCGACGAGAGCGTGACCGTCGCGCAGGCCGACCTTGATCCCGATCTCGCCGCATCCATCCGACGCGCTGCCGTGGCGGCCTATCTCGCCATCGGCGCTGCCGGGTTCGCGCGCGTGGACTTCCTGCTGTCGCGCGAGGGCATCGCGTACGTCAGCGAGATCAACACCATCCCCGGCTTCACGCCCATCAGCCTGTTCCCGCGCATGACCGCCTCGGGTGGCTACGACTTCGCCGGGACCTGCGAGCGCGTCGTCGAGCTGGCCATCGAGCGTGTCGCGGCCCGTCCCAGCCACCGCCTGGTGCCCGACGACCTTCCGTGAGCCGCTACACGGCGCGGCGGGATCAAGGGCGGATCGTGCCGCGCACCACCGCATCGCCGTCGTCGCAGCGGGGTCACCGCGGCTTCGCCCGCCTGGTGGGCGCGCTGGGCATGATCACCCTCACCGGGCTCCTGTTCTGGCTGCTGACCGACGACGGTTTCCGTGTCACCGAGGCCGACGTCACGTTCACCGGGCTGCGGCACGCGGACGAGGCAGAGGTGCGCGCCCTCCTGTCCGACCTCGACCGCGCCCCCAACGTCTTTCGCGTGCGGGCCGGCGACATCGTCAGCGAGCTCTCACAGCTGACCGAGGTCGATGCCGCCGCTGCCAGCGTGACGCTGCCCGCCAACGTCAGGGTCGAGCTCGACGAGCGTGATCCACTGTTCATCTGGAGCGACGGCCAGGAGTCCTGGCTGGTCGACGATGCCGGCATGCTCTTCGGTCCGGCGAAGACGGAGGCGTACGCGGCCGACGCAGCCACCGACGCCGATGCAGCCACCGCCCCCGACGCCGATGACGCAGCCACCGACCCCGGCGCCACCCCCGACGCCGACCCCGAAGCAGCCCCCGACGCCGATGCCGATGACGCAGCCGACCCCGGCGCCGATGCCGATGCAGCCACCGACGCCGACCCCGAAGCAGCCCCCAACGCCGACGCCGACGCCACCGCGCGGGCGGCGCTGCCGATCGTCAGGGATTCGCGCCTGACGATCGACCCGCCGGTCGAAGGCAGCTTCCTCTCCGCTATCGACATGGAGGTGATGCGCCATCTGCTGGCGCTGACGCCCGAGCTGCTGGGCAGCCGCTCACAGGACCTGCAGCTCACCGTCGACGACGTCAACGGCTACGTGCTGGAGAGTCGCGACCGCGGCTGGGACGCCCTCTTCGGCTACTACACGCCGTCGTTGCAGCCACCCGACCACATCCCCCGCCAGGTGCAGTGCCTCCGCTGGGTCCTGGCAAGCGAGGAGAACGGGCTCGAGCGTGTCTGGCTGGCGCTCGGCGAGGAGTCCTGCGGGACCCTCAAGAAGGTGGAGCCGAGCCGCCGCAAGCCTGGCTAGCGTCGTCCTGCGAAGCGTGGCCGCATCACCCACAATGTAGACGCGGTGGTGCGTGGACGCACCGGCCGGCACGAGCCGGCCATCAAGGAGAGGGAACACTTGGAGATCGAAGCGATCCTGGTGGCGCTGGACGTCGGCACGAGCAAGGTCGCGGTGCTCGTCGGCGAAGTCGCCAACGATGGCACGCTGGACATCATCGGCAAGGGCACGATGCCCACGACGGGGGTCAAGAAGGGCCTCGTCAACAACATCGACCAGACCGTCACCTCCATCCGCGGGGCCATCGAGCAGGCCGAGCGGCTCTCCGGGCTACGCCTGGAGGCGGCCTTCGTCGGCGTCGGCGGCGCGCACCTCGAATCGCTCAACTCACGCGGCACGGTGGCGGTCAGCGGTGCCCATCGCGAGGTCACCCGCGAGGACATCGAGCGTGCCACGGAGGTCGCCCGCGCCGTCACCATCCCCTCCAACCGCGAGGTGCTGCACGTGCTGCCGCGTGACTTCACCGTGGACGGCCAGGAGGGCGTGAAGGACCCAGAGGGCATGAGCGCCATCCGCCTCGAGGTCACCACCCACATCATCCACGGTGGCGCGACGGCGCTGCAGAACCTGACCAAGTGCGTCCGCCAGGCGGGCGTGCGTCCAGACGAGCTGGTGGTCTCGTCGATCGCCTCGGGCGAGGCCGTGCTGAGCGAGACCGAGCGAGAGCTGGGGGTGGCCGTGGCCGACATCGGCGCCGGCACCACCGACATCGCGCTCTACGCCGATGGCTCGCCGTTCTACACCTCGGTCATCCCGCTGGGCGGCGTCAACGTCACCAACGACATCGCCATCGGCCTGCGCACCAATCTCACCGCCGCCGAGCAGCTGAAGATGCGCTTCGGCGGGCCCGAGGCGAAGACCGCCGACCCCGCCACCGAAGCGCCGGTCGAGATCATCGATGACGGCGTGGCCCGCCCGGCGCGCAAGTCCGACGTCACCGAGATCATCGATGCGCGTATGCACGAGCTCTTCGAGAAGATCGGCGAGGAGCTGAGCCGCAATGCCAGCGCCCACCGGCTGCCGGCCGGACTGGTGCTGACGGGCGGTGGCGCCAAGCTTGCCACCGCCGCCGAGCTTGGACGCGATGTGCTCCAGATCCCCGTGCGGGTGGCGTCACCCGAGGGCGTCGGCGGGCTGACCGATCACCTCCTGACGCCGTCCTACTCGACGGCTATCGGACTGCTGCTGTGGGCAGCGCGCGTGGTCACCACCGAGGATCTCCAGCGCTACGAGCCCCCGCCTCGCTCGCAGAGCTGGGACCGCATGCGCGACATGCTGCGGCGCTTCTTCCCCTAGGCACCGTCCTACCGGTCCGGTCCCCCAGCCCCTCCGGCCGTGTCCAGCCCCACGGTCCATTCTCCGGCCCCACGGCCGTTTCCAGCCCCTCCGGCCCCACGGCCATCCCATCCCCTCCAGCCCCCAGCCCCACGGGCCATTCCCTGGGTGACTCAGCCGACTGCCGCGAGTGTCATCTCAGGCGTCCACGGCATCGGATGCCTGGGCCACGTGCTACTTGAGGCAAGCGTGGCCTCGCGTGACCACCAGGAGTGCGGGTTCAGGCAAGCGTGGCATCGATGAAGAAGCGCCGCGTCGGTTGAGTCACTGGGGGCATAGGCGGCCGCGGTGCCGGGGGCATAGGCGGCCGCGGTGCCGGGGGCATGGGCGGTTGATGTGCCGGGGGCATGGGCGGTTGATGTGACG
>DATHSE010000213.1:0-2130 GCA_035464455.1 Anaerolineae bacterium
GTCACCATCCAGGGCCTGATGTGGACGCTCTTCCTGTACCCGCTGGGCGGTCCGCTGCAGTCCTTCCTGAACCTGTTCGGCATGCAGTCGCTGTTCCTCGGCGGGCAGCCGATGGAGGCCTTCGCCTGGGTCATCGTCGTCCAGATCTGGTCCAACCTCGGCTTCACCATGGTCATCTTCCTGGCCGGCCTCCAGACCATCCCCGAAGAGGTGTACGAGTCGGCCCGCATCGACGGAGCCAGCCGCTGGGCGGCCTTCAAGAACGTGACCTGGCCGCTGCTGACGCCATCGGTCAACACGAACCTCGTGCTGACCATCATCGGCTCGCTGCAGGCCTGGCAGCTGTTCCTCGTGCTCACGGGCTACCGACCTGGGACCCAGGTCATGGGCTACCTCGTCTACGCGGAAGCCTTCGGGCAGACGACCGGGAGCACCGGCGTCAACAGCTTCCGGCAGGGCTACGGCGCGGCCGCGGCGATGATCCTCTTCGTGATCGTCCTCGCGATCGGCATCACTACCCAGTTCCTCCTTCGACGCAGAGAGGCACGGTTGACAGGATGAGTGCGGCGACGAACCCACGGCTGGACACCGCCTCGAGCGTGTCATCCACGCCAGCGGCCCCTCGCAGGCCGATCGACTGGGCGCGCATCGGCGCCTATGTCGTGCTGCTCGTCCTCGGCGTGATCTACATCGGGCCGCTGCTGATGCTGCTGAACACGTCCCTGCTGACGCCGGCCGAGTTCAACCGCTCACCGATGACCCTGCCGACAGGCCTGAGCCTCGACAATTTCTTCGAGGCCTGGGACAAGGCCAGCTTCGCACAGTACCTGCTCAACAGCATCATCTACGTCGTCGTCTCGACCGTCGTCTTCGTGGTCACCGGTACGTTCCTCTCGGTGGCCATCGCACGTCGCTTCGTCCGGGGTGGCGGGCTGATGTTCACGCTCTTCCTGATCGCGGTCTTCCTGCCGCCCGCGCTCATCCCGCAGTTCCAGCTCATCCTGCGCATGGGCCTGTTCAACAACCCGCTCGGCTACGTGATGCTGTTCGTGGTCAATCCCATCGGCATCGTCATCCTCGTCAGCTACATCCGGACCATTCCCAAGGAGCTGGACGAGGCGGTGGCCATCGAGGGGGCCGGCTACCTGCGCTACGTGCTGCAGATCGTGATGCCCCTTGCCAAGCCGGCCATCGCCACGGTGGCAGTGCTGCACTCCATCGGTGTCTGGAACGAGCTGATCCTGCCGACGATCTACCTCACGAGCCAGGAGTACTACCCCGTCACGCGCGGCCTGATCGTCTTCCAGGGTGTCTACGGCAACAACTGGCCACTCCTGGCGGCGGGGGTGCTGATGATCGCGCTGCCCATGGTCGTCTTCTTCATCTTCATGCAGCGGTACATCATCGGCGGCGTCACGGCAGGCGCGGTCAAGGGCTAGCCTCCTACGGATATCTCCCACACAGCGAGACAGGAGCGGACAGCGTTGGGAAGCCGCAGGAGACAGCGTGGCGACGGTAAGGGCGGTGTGACCGTCACGGATGTGGCCAGGCGGGCGGGCGTTTCGACGGCCACGGTCTCGCGCGTCATGAACGGCAACCCGCGCGTCCGAGCCGAGGTTCGGGCGGCTGTCACCGTCGCGATCCAGGAGCTGGGGTATGTCCCCAACCCCTCCGCCCGAAGCCTCATGACGCGCCTCACCGAGTCGATCGGCGTGGTCGTGCTCGAGTCAGCGGACCGCCTCTTCGGCGACCCGTTCTTCGGGCAGCTGATGCTCGGCATCAGTGCCTCGCTGTCCGAGAACGACCAGCGGCTGGTGCTGATGCTGGCGCCCACCCGCGAAGAGGAGTCCAGGATCGACCGCTACCTGGGCGCGGGGCACGTCGATGGCGTCGTCCTCGTCGGCCCGCATGGAGCCGATCCGCTGCTCAAACGCCTGCTGCGCCAGCAGATCCCGTTCGTGGTCAGCGGTCGCCCCATGGAGCCGCGGCCGGTGACCTATGTCGATTCGCAGAACCGGAGCGGAGCCGAGGCGGCGGTGAACCATCTGCTCGCGAGTGGACGGCGCGTCATCGGCACCATCCACGGGACGCTCGACCTCAGCTCCGCGTTCGACCGCCTGGAAGGCTATC
>DATHSE010000214.1:0-1610 GCA_035464455.1 Anaerolineae bacterium
CTGCTGGTGGGGTTGACCTGCGGCTACACCCTCCGTTCGCGCTGGGCGCTGCTGCTGACGCCGGTGGCCTTCAGCCTGGCCTTCGAGCTGGCACGCATGGGGGCCGAGGGGCCGACGGTCGATGCCATCCAGCTGGGGTCGACGTACGGCATCATCGCCTTCGTGGTCGGCCGCGGCCTCACCTACTCGCTGCTGTTGCCACCGATGCTGCTCGGCGGCGCGCTTGGCGTCGAGCTGGCTGCACGCCTCGGCCGCGCCGGGGCAACCCGACTGGGCTTCGTGGGCTGGGCGCTGGTAGCCGCCCTCGGCATCGTCACCGTCGGGCTCGCCTTCCTGTTCGCCCAACCGGCCCGCATCGCGCCCATCGCGGGTGCAGATGGCGAGCCACCGCCAGGCTCCATCGCGGAGCTGACCAGCGTCACCATCGGCGGCCACGAGCAGGCGCTGATGATCCGCGGGCGAAGCGAAGACAACCCTGTCCTGCTGCACCTCGCTGGCGGTCCCGGCGGCACCGACCTTGGGGCGATGCGAGCCGACACCTCGCTGGAGGACGACTTCGTGGTCGTCACCTGGGACCAGCGCGGGACCGGCAAGTCGTACGCCGCCATCGACCCGCTCGACACCTTCACGCCCGAACAGATGGTGGCCGACACCATCGAGCTGTCGGAGTACCTGCGCGAGCGCTTCGACGAGGAGCGCATCTACCTCCACGGCCAGTCGTGGGGCTCGCTCCTGGGCGTGCGGGCGGTCCAGCAGCGACCCGATCTCTATCACGCCTGGATTGGCAGCGGCCAGATGGTAAGCCCGGTCGCCACGGACACGATGTTCTGGGAGGACACCATCGCCTGGGCGGAGTCGATCGGTGACGAGGCCCTGGCCACGAAGCTGCGCGACGGCGGCCCTCCCCCGTACGAGGAGATCCTCGACTACGAGGCCGCACTGTCCCACGAGCACGACTGGAACCCCTATCCGGAGTTCGACGGCGACAAGGAGATGCCCTTCAACCTGTTCGTGCCCGAGAACACGATGATGGACCGCTTCAACGGTCTGCGTGCCTTCCTCGACACGTTCGCCGCGCTGTACCCGCAGCTGCAGGACATCGACTTCCGTCGCGACGCCGCTGTGCTCGAAGTACCGGTCTACATGATCCAGGGGGCGCACGAGGCGCGCGGACGCGCCGTCCCCATGGAGGAATGGTTCGAGCTGCTGGAAGCGCCCAGCAAGGAGCGCATCATCTTCGAGCACTCCGGGCACCGGCCCACCTTCGAGGAGCCGGGCCGGTTCGCCGAGCTGATGGAGCGCGTTCGGGACGAGACGTACACCTCCGGCTGACCGAGACGAACGTGACGGCCAGAAGTAGGATGTCGGCCGCGCGACCCACAGACGGAGAGCCCATGACCGTTGAGACCGATCGCCAGTACGGCAACCCCGGGTTGGGGCTGGTGGTGCGTGTGACGCTGGCAGCGAGCCAGCCTGCTGCTGGTGCAGCACACGTGACCGAGACACGAGGCTCTTGCCAGCGATGACCACGCCTCGCCGCCATGCTCCACCCGCCACCATCGGCTGGCGCGAGTGGGTGTCCCTGCCCGATTGGGGCGTGCCCTGGATCA
>DATHSE010000215.1:0-3095 GCA_035464455.1 Anaerolineae bacterium
GTCAACAGCTCGCACACTCGCCGTCACGAGGTGGTCGTCGGCGCACGCCCGGAGATGCCGATCGCGGGGATAGTCGGACCTTGGCCGGATGTGAAGCTCCCATCCGGCGGGCAGGTGCGTCCTCGCCAGCCCGGGCTCAGCGGATCGTCTCTCCCGCCGGCCGGCCCAGGCTGCGCATTCGCACGCGCGGGAGCAGGATGAGGTTGCGCCAGCCGACCTCACCGTCGACCATATCGCTGACATCCTCGACATCGACCCCGACACATTCCAGGGAGACCGACCATGAACGCGACCGCGACGCTGCACCGCGCCGGCCAGAGCCTGTGGCTCGACCACATCACCCGGGAGCTTCTCGACAGCGGCACGCTCGAGCGCTACATCGCCGAGCTGTCGGTCACCGGCCTCACCTCCAATCCCACCATCTACGAGAAGGCCATCGGCGGCTCCGATGCCTACGACGAGCCGATGCGCGAGGGCCTGGAAGCGGGATCGGAAGGAGAGGATCTCTTCTTCGAGCTGGCGCTGGCTGACCTGCGCCGTGCGGCGGACGCCTTCGGCGCGGTCCATGCACGCACCGGCGGCACCGACGGCTGGGTGTCGCTGGAGGTCTCGCCCCTCCTGGTGCGTGATGCCGCCGCCACCGTCGAGCAGGCCGTGTCACTCCACCACATGGCCGACCGGCCCAACCTCTACATCAAGATCCCGGGTACCCCGGAGGGCCTGCCGGCCATCGAGGACGCCATCTTCGCGGGGGTTCCGGTCAACGTGACCCTGCTGTTCACCTCCGACCACTACCTGGCCGCCGCCGAGGCCTACCTGCGCGGGCTCGAACGCCGCCTGGAGGCGGGACTGGACGCGCTGGTGTCATCGGTGGCGTCGCTCTTCGTGAGCCGCTGGGACGTGGCGGTGAAGGGCCAGGAGCCCGCCGGCCTGGAGTCGCGCCTGGGCGTGGCCATCGGCGCCAACGCCTACGCCGACTATCGTGCGCTGCTCGAGACCGACCGCTGGCAGCGCCTGGCCAACGCCGGCGCACGGCCGCAGCGGCTGCTCTTCGCCAGCACCGGCACCAAGGATCCGGACGCCTCCGACGTGCTCTACGTGGCTGGACTGGCAGCCCCCAACACGGTCGACACGATGCCCGAGGCGACGCTGCTGGCCCTTGCCGACCACGGTGAGGTGGGGGCACTCCTCGCGCCCGATGGCGGCGATTCCCAGGCGGTGCTGGACACGTTCGCTGCTGCCGGCGTCGATCTGCAGGCGCTCGGGAAGCGACTGCAGGATGACGGCGCCGATTCGTTCGCGAAATCCTGGCGCGGGCTCATGGAGCTGCTGGAGGCCAAGAGCCGCGAGCTGGTGGCGACCCGGTGAACGCGACAGCCGAGTCCGGCAGCGTCGCCCTCCCGGATCGACCGGCCTGGGGGGCGCTGGCGCAGCACCAGCGAGTCATCGGTGAGCGCCACCTGCGCGAGCTCTTCGCCGAGGATCCGGAGCGCGGCCACCGGATGACGCTGGAAGCAGCCGGGCTGTTCCTCGACTACTCCAAGAACCGCGTCACGGACGAGACCCTGGGGTTGCTCCACGCCCTGGCCACAGAAGTGCGCTTGAGCGAGCGAATCGAGGCCATGTTCAGCGGCCAGCGCATCAACGTCACCGAGGACCGAGCGGTCCTGCACACGGCGCTGCGCGCACCACGCGATGCCGTGATCCGCGTCGATGGCGAGAACGTGGTCCCGGCGGTCCACGAGGTGCTCGACCGCATGGCCGCGTTCGCCGAGACGATCCGCGCCGGGGACTGGAAGGGGCACACCGGCAAGCCCATCCGCAACGTCGTGAACATCGGCATCGGCGGCTCCGACCTTGGTCCGGTGATGGCCTACGAGGCGCTGCGTGCGTACTCGCGACGTGACCTCACCTTCCGCTTCGTGTCGAACGTGGATGGCACCGACCTCGCCGAAGCGCTGCTCGACCTCGACCCCGCGGAGACGATCTTCATCGTCGCCTCCAAGACCTTCACCACCCTCGAGACGCTGCGCAACGCCCGCTCGGCCCGTGCCTGGCTGGTGGACGGCCTCGGCGGCGATGAGGCGGCGGTGGCGCGACACTTCGTGGCCGTCTCCACCAACGCCGACGAGGTCGCCGCGTTCGGCATCGACACGGCCAACATGTTCGGCTTCTGGGATTGGGTCGGCGGTCGCTACTCGATGACCTCGGCCATCGGGCTCTCGACCATGATCGCCATCGGCCCCGCCCATTTCGCTGAGATGCTGGCGGGCTTCCGCGAGATGGACGAGCACTTCCGCAGCGCGCCGCTGGAACGCAACATGCCGGTGCTGCTGGGACTGCTGACCGTCTGGTATGCGAGCTTCCTCGGTGCCCAGACCATCGCCGTGCTGCCCTATGATCGCTACCTGCTGCGCTTCCCCGCCTACCTCCAGCAGCTGACGATGGAGTCGAACGGCAAGAGCGTGACCGTCGACGGAACGAGGGTGGGGTACGACACCGGCCCGGTCTTCTGGGGCGAGCCGGGCACCAACGGCCAGCACTCCTTCTACCAGCTCATCCACCAGGGCACGCGGCTCGTCCCGGCCGACTTCATCGGCTTCATGCGCTCGATGAACCCGCTCGGAGACCATCACGACCTGCTCATGGCCAACGTCTTTGCCCAGACGGAGGCACTGGCCTTCGGCAAGACCGAGGCCGAGGTGCGGGCGGAGCGCACCGCCGAAGCGCTGGTGCCGCACCGGGTCTTCGAGGGCAATCGGCCCACCAATACCATCCTCGCCGACTCGCTGACACCGGCCACGCTGGGCCGGCTGGTGGCGCTGTATGAGCACAGCGTCTTCACCCAGGGCGTCATCTGGGACATCGACTCGTTCGACCAGTGGGGCGTGGAGCTGGGCAAGGTCCTGGCCGGCCGCATCGCAGGCGAGCTGGTGGCCGATGACGAACCCGCGCTCGCGCACGACTCGTCGACCAACGCGCTCATCCGCCGCTACCGCGCGGGAAGGGCGACGGGTGCGGCTCGCCAGAGGGGCAGCCGGGTACGGCTCGCCTGAGGGACGGACGGACGGACGATGCCCCGGGTGACTCAGCCG
>DATHSE010000216.1:0-3562 GCA_035464455.1 Anaerolineae bacterium
AGGGTCCATGTTGGGCACGGTGACGATGAAGTCGAGGTCGTAGTGGTAGTACGGATCGGCGTCCCCGGGCAGGCCCAGCTCGCGGCGCCACCGCTCACGGAATGAGCCCCAGAAGAAGTCGCTGATGGGGACGCGGTCGGCTTCCTCGTGCGCGAACGTCTTGCGCATGCGCTCGAGCTTGGCGAGCGTTCCCGGTTTGCGTTCGGCCGATCCGCCCGACCCGTATGTGCTGAACATGCTCATGCTGGCATCTCCCCCTTTGGCCTAGACCGCGCCCACGAGCTGGCGAGCCACGTCGGCGGCGGCGCCGGCATCGGGTGCGAAGCCGTCGGCCTCGACCTCCGCCGCGAACTCCTGGGTGACCGGCGCGCCGCCGATGACGATCTTGGTCGGTACCCCGGTGGCCTTCACGGCCGCGACAGCCGCGCGCATGTGCGGCATGGTGGTGGTCAGCAGCGCCGACATCCCTACCAGGTCGGGCTGGTGGGTCCGGGCGGCCTCGGCGAAGGCCTCGGGCGACACGTTGACGCCCAGGTCGATGACCTCGATGTTGGCGCCCCGCCACATCATGCCCACGAGGTTCTTGCCGATGTCGTGCAGGTCCCCGTGCACCGTGCCGATGACGGCGGTGTAGGGCGCCTTCCTGCCGCTGGCCGCGACGAGCGGCTCGAGGAGGGCCAGCGAGGTCTTCATGGCGTTGGCGGCGATGAGCATCTCCGGCACGAAGATCTCGTCGCGCTGGAAGCGCTCGCCGATGACGGCCATGCCCGGCACCAGGCGCTGCTCGATGATCGAGCCCGCATCCTCGCCCTCGTCGAGGCACTGCTGCGTCAGCTCCGCGGCGTGTGCCTTGTCGCCGTCGATGATGGCCTGGGTCAGCGGGTGCAGCTCAGCCATGGACAGTGACCTCCCCTCCGTCACGCGCGCCGGCGTGGATGCGTGTGGATCACGTCGCTCCATCCGGCTCGCTGCCGGTGATCTCGACGACTTGTCCGGTCTCGCCGGAGCGATAGAGAGCCTCGACGAGGCGAAGCGTGCGCAGGTTGTCGCGAGCACCCGACTGCGGTTCGCCACCGTCGGCGATGGCACGCAGCAGGGATCCGACCGGGCCCAGGAAGGCATCGGGCACCCAGCGGCGCGTCACCGGGTAGGGCAGCCAGCCGTCGGTGGGCATGACGCTGCTCCACAGCTCCAGCGTGTCAGGGCGTCCGCGCGGGTAATCCGACAGCAGGCCAAGCGTGCCCCTGATCGAGCCCTTGGATCCATCGATGCGGAAGCGCGCCTCGTTGTCGCCGGCCACGTTCTCCTGGTTGGAGTGGACGATGCCGCGTACGTCGCCCGGGTACAGCAGCACGCTGACCGTGCGCGTCTCGCCGACCGGTCGTTGACCCGGCAGCCGCCACTGGGTGCCGAACACGGCCGTGGGCTCGCCGAGGAAGGCGCGAAGGGTATCGATGTAGTGGATCGAGTGGAAGTAGATCTCGAGCCGAGGCACCTCGCCCAGCCAGCCCCAGCCGGCAAGGTCGGTGTTGATGTTGACCTCGAACGAGATGGCCGTGATCTCGCCGATCCAGCCGCGATCGATCATGGCGCGGGCGGCGAGCATGCCCTCCTCGTAGCGCATCTGCTGCTGCACCGCCACCTTGCGCCCGCGGGCGTCGGCGCGCTCGACGATGCGCGCGGCATCGTCGGCATCGAGAGCCAGCGGCTTCTGGCACATCACGTCCTTGCCGGCGTCGAGCGCTCGCAGCGCGATCTCCACCTGCGCCTCCGGCACCACCGCGACGTCGACGACGGCGACGTCGGGATCGGTCAGCAGCTGGTCGAGCGTGTCGTAGACACGTGGGATGCCGTGCACCTGTGCCAGGCGCTCGGCGTGGCTGCGGTTGCGTCCCCAGATGGCCGGCACTGGGATGCCGGCCTGGCGGTAGACGGGGAGGTGGCCGACGTCGAGGATGGCGCCGGTGCCGACGATGCCGATAGGTCGGATGTAGCGCCGAGGGAGGGAAAGATCGCAGGCCTCGGCGATCTCGGCGAGCAGGCCGATCACGTGGCTGACCGCGGCGCGTTCATGTGGCCATGTATAGCAATCGCGGCCATCCGAGTCAACCGGTTGACCAGCGGCTGTCAACGGCCAGCGGCGCTCGAGGCCGGCGGGCGCGGCAGTCAGCCACCCGGGCGCTGCTCGATGTACGCCGTCATCGACGCTGGGCCTGATCCGGGGGGTGGGGCGCTGACCGTGGCGCCCCGCGAGATGCGGATCTCCTGCTGCAGCGTCTCGCGGATGGGCGCATCCCAGGGCGTGTCCAGGATCAGCTCCACGGCCCGTCGCCCGAGTTCGCGCAGCGGCATCTCGACGCAGGTCATGGCCGGCAGGCGATAGTCCTCGGCGGGCAGCTTGTGGATGGCGATGAGTGACACGTCCTGCGGCACGCGCAGGCCGCGCTGGTGCAGCGCATACCAGACACCGAGGCCTTCGTTGGCATCGGCGGCCACGATGGCCGTCGGCGGTTCGGGACTCCTGAGAACCTGGCTGACCGCGTGCACGCCGCCCTCGGGCGTGTAGTCGGCGCTGATCAACCAGCTCGGGTCGAGCCACAGGTCCGCTGCGGCCATGGCGTCGCGGAACCCGTTCTGTCGCCGCTCTGCCGTGTCCACGCCGGCCGGGCCGCCGGCCCAGGCGATGCGCTGGTGCCCCTGCGCGATGAGGTGCTCGGTAGCGACCCGGGCGGCCCGCTCATCGTCGAGGATGATCCAGCGCTCCGCTCCCACCGATCGGCGGTTGACCAGCAGGGTCGGCACGCGCGGGTCATGGAACAGCTCGTCCGCGTCGTAGCCTGCCCGCAAGCCGGCCACCAGCGCCCCGTCGACCGCACCGCTGCGCAGCAGGCGCAGGTAGCGCTCGGTCAGCTCGCCCTCGTGCGAGGCTGTCCACAGCAGCAGCCCTCTTGCTGCGGCGACCTCCTCGGCGCCGGCGATGACGGCGACCATGAGCGGGTTGCCGGAGGGGACCAGCAGGCCGATGGCGCCGGCGCGGGCCCGGGCGAGGCCGCGGGCATGGAAGTTGGGTCGGTAACGCAGCGTGGTGGCAGCCGCTTCGACACGCCGCCGGGTCTCGTCGCGGACGCGCAGGGCGGGGTCGCCGCTGAGCACCTTGGAGACCACGGCACGGTCGACCGCAGCCAACCTAGCCACATCGGCGATGGTGGTGCGACCCGTCGTCTTCATCGCTGCATCACGTCCCCATGTTGCGCCAGCCGGCCCACAGGATGGACGCTCGCAGGCCCATGGTCAACCGGTTGACGCAACCGTCGAGCACGGGCTACCGTCGCGTCTGGCCGACCGGCCGGCGTCAACGCCGTGCCTACGTGTCACCCGGCATGAGTGAGGAGCGGGACATGCGGTTCGGGGTACTCGGCGTCATCTGGAGCGACTGGACCGACGTGAGCTACGAGTCGGTGGCGTTCGCCCGCGAGCTGGGTTTCCGTGGCATGGGCGCGCACCTGACCGTGCCGGCTTCCACCATCAGCCCCGAGACGGCCGCCAACGTGCGCGACTGCAT
>DATHSE010000217.1:0-3113 GCA_035464455.1 Anaerolineae bacterium
CTGGGGATCGGCGTCCCCCGCGCTACCGGCATCCGGCGCATGTCCGCCCGATCGTGACGCAGCGTCGGCCGCCGCGCAACCGCCAAACGGCACGACGCGTTGCTCGGACAAGAGCCGCGCCGCGCCCACGGCGATGCGGGCATCGTGTCACGGCTGGTCCTCCACGCGCCTGGAGACGCGGTTCCCGGAGATCCTCGAGCTCGCGGACGGTCCGGCGCTCGCCGGCACGTCCGAGTGCGAGAATGCTCGCAGCTATCCATTCCACGCCAGGG
The DNA here is from genome assembly GCA_035464455.1 of Anaerolineae bacterium. Lineage (GTDB taxonomy): Bacteria > Chloroflexota > Limnocylindria > Limnocylindrales > CSP1-4 > JAFMJV01. Next base: position 273 of record DATHSE010000217.1, read on the forward strand.
GAGGTTCGGACATGAAGAGATCCGCAGTCAGCGTGCTCATCGCGCTCATGGCGTTGCTCGCCGTGGTCGGCGGCCCGGCTGCCTCGGCGAGCTCCGAGGAGTACGAGGTCACATCCACCGAGCTCCAGATCCCGTCGCGCGATACGGAGATCCCCGCCACCGTGGTCGCCCCTGTCGCCGAGGCGGACGCGACGTTCCCGCTCGTGGTCCTCCATCACGGGCACGGAGGCGGCCGCAACGAGAACGGCGGTCTCGCTCGCGTCGCCGATGCCCTCGCGAAGGCCGGCATCATCAGCATCCGCTTCGATTTCGCGGGGGCCGGGGACAGCCAGGAGCCGTTCACCGAGCTCTCCTACACCACGATGCTGGCCGACTCCGATGCTGCCCTGGGATACGCGCTCGCCAACCTGCCCGTCGACGAGGAGCGCATCGGCGCCTTCGGCTACAGCGAGGGCTCGGCGGTCGTGGCCATGCAGGCCGGCGAGTCGGACACGCCCTACAAGGCGGTCGCGCTGATGGGGCCGGTGGCGAACCCCATGGAAGTGTTCGCCGACAGCTGGGGGAGTGACGAGGCCTTCACCGCCTACTACGAGGAGGCCCAGGCGAACGGCTTTGCTGGGGTCACCACGCCGTGGGGCCAGGTCCAGGCCACGAGCCTGCTGTGGTTCGACGAGACGCTGGCCGCCGACCCGGCCGGTGACATCGCGTCCTTCGTGGGTCCCGTGCTCATCGTGTGGGGCGACGCCGAGCAGGTCATCCCGTATGGCGAGGTGGAGGCCTACCTGGCCACCACCGAGGGCTCGGCCACGAGCACGAAGGTCGTGACGATCCCAGAGGCCGATCACGGCTACGGCTTCTACTCCGACCAGCCTGAGGTCGACGAACTCCTGCATAGCTCGCTCGTGGACTTCTTCACGGGCGCCCTCGCCGGCGAGGCAGGGGCGGGCTGATCGTCGCAGTCGATGGCCATGCGACCATGGCTGCTGCTAGCGTGGTCGCATGACGCGACCGGGACCTGGACCGGGACTGCGCGGCGCGCTCGTGGTCACGTTCCTGGCTCTGACCTTGGCGGGCTGCGACCTGCTGCCCCGGGTGGGGTTGGCCACGACCTTCGCCCCGACCCCCGGCCCGACCCCGACCCCGAACCCGGCACCAAGCGCCACCCCCGAGCGCGTGGCGCTCGACGAGCCATCGCCGCCGGTGCGCATCCGCATCCCCTCGCTCGGGATCGACCTGCCGGTCATCCGCAGCGATCGGCGCGTGCGCGGCTCCACGCCCGGCTATCCCGCCTGCGATGTGGCCATCTGGTGGGAGGTCTTCGATCGGCCGGGCCAGCCCGGCACCACGTGGATCATGGCGCACGCGCAGGAAGGCATGTTCCTGCCGCTGCTCGCGGCCGCCAATGAGCGCAGCCCCCGGAGCCTGCGTGGCCGCCTCGTCGAGCTGCAGCTGCGGGACGGGCGCCTGCTGACGTATCGCACGTTCCGGGTGAAGCCACGCACCAGCACCACCGACCTGCGCCTCGCCACGGCCGGCCGGCGCGAGCGCGAGCACCGCCTCGTGCTCCAGACGAGCACGGGCCGGGGCTCCGACCCCAAGCTGCTCGTGGCCGCACGGCTCGTGAGGGCCACCAGCACCGATGAGCCCCGCCCGCGTCCGAAGCCTCGCGCCTGCGGCTGACGATCAGCCGCTCGATGGCCTGCCGGGTGACGCGCGAGCCGTGCACGCATCCGGCTTGCCCTGCCGGCCGTGCGTCCCATATAGTGCTGGCGGCGTGCCACCCAACGCCCAAGCTCCGCTCGGGTCCCTGCGCGACCCAAACGAGGAGCCAAAGGGGATCCTTGTCCTCAGCGTGGGCCTGATGGTCATCGACCTTGAGGCTGCCGATCGGTGCGCAGGGCTGCTCGACGGCCGGAGGAACGACGATGACTGCGCAGAAGCACCTCAAGGCACTGGTCCGCGCCCGCATGGCTCATACCGGCGAGTCGTACACGGCTGCACGACGCCATCTCGTCGACGCACGGCCCGCCCCGGCGCTCGCCCCGATGGGGGAGTTCCGCGCCCACGACAAGCACTGCATGGTCGTGCAGTTCACGCCCGACGATGCGCACCTGCTGTCGGGGGGCTTCGGTGGTCAGGCACGCATCTGGACACCCGACGGTGAGCTGGTCGGCGAGCTGTCCGGGCACGAGTCCTCGGTCAACGTCATCCGCGTCTCCGACGATGGCTCGATGGCCATCACGGCAGCATCGGACAAGACCGTGCGGCTCTGGGACATCCCCGCGCGCAAGGAGATCGCCATCCTCGGCCGGCACAAGAAGCAGGTCCTGGCGCTCGACCTGGATGTACCACGTGATCGAGCCTGGAGCGGCGGACATGACGGCAGGCTGCAGGCCTGGAGCCTGTCCAGCCATGAGCTGGTCGAGTCGTTCGATCTCGGAGGACCGGTCACGTCGGTCGCTGTGCGGGTCGCCGATGGCACCCTGGCCGCGACCACGGTGGGGGCCGGCATCTCGGTACGCGGCTCTGACGGGGCCGAGCTGACTCGCCTCGCCACGGAGGCCAAGGTCACGATGGCATCGGCATGGTCGGCCGATGGCTCGTTCATGATCGCCTCGGCACCCGCCGCTGCCACGCTCTGGGAGACCGAAGGCTGGGAGCCCGTCAGGTCGCTGAGCAGCGGTGGGGGCGGTGTCCTGCCCGTGGCCCTGAGCCGCGACGGCAGCCGCATCGCGCTGGGCTGGGACAACCACGTGGCACTCTGGAGCGCCGATGAGACTGAGCCGCCGGCCATCGTCGCCGGTTTGCCCAAGGGCGTCTACGGCCTTGCCTTCTCCCACC
>DATHSE010000218.1:0-8454 GCA_035464455.1 Anaerolineae bacterium
CTGCGCCCGGCCCTCGCCGGGCGCGCCACTCCTGATGGGCGGCGCCTGTTGTCTCGTGTGCGCTCGCTGACGGCCGCCTGGAGATGCCCGGCCAGTCACGCAGACGACAGGCGGTCCAGCGACTCCAGCGTCACCACCACGGTCCGTTCGTGTGGCGCCGTCTGTCGCTCCAGGCGGACCTGGCAGGAGCGCTCTGCGTCGAAGACCACCAGGGCGACCTGCAGTCTCTCGTCCTCTGCCTCGGCGTTGGCACGCGCGTCATCGAGCTGGTGGAGCACGTCGGCACCGATGCCCCGGGCGCCCCACTTGCAGTCGTAGGCCTCGGCCGCCCCGGGTCGCTCCACGGTCACGTCGTAGGGGTGGATCTCCGCCCTCACCCCGTCGAACAGGATGCGACGCTCTCGCCGCACGGCGGCTGCGCCCACGCGCCGGGCCAGGAGCTCGGCCGTCAGCGACTCGACCAGCGCACCGCGAAGCTGGCTACGCGTCTGGTCGCCCCGGTCGGCGATGGCCAGCGAGACGGACAGGATGGCCTCCGAGCGGGCCTGCGCCTCCGGCTCCGCCGTGTGCCCGAACAGCGCTGGGAACATCGTCCGCCAGCCGTCCGGGTCGAGCGTCTCACCGTTCATGACCGCCCGTGCCAGCAATCGCTGCGTCGCGTCGGCATCGGCCAAGAGCTGGGCGGCTTGGGCGACGACCGGCTCGGCCTGGATGACCGCGTAGGTGACCGCGCGTGCGTCAGTGGCGGCATCCTGGAACCTCATGGCTGCTCGCCGAGGATCGTGAGCGCTACCTGCGGGAACGTCGAGAGCCAGTCGATGGCGCGGTGAGGATCACCGATGCGGCCGATCTCCTCGATGGCGCGCTCGACGGCTGCCAGCGCGGGTGGATCGAGCGGCTCGCCACCACGTTCGGCGATCACGCTCTCGATGCGCGCTCGCCAGGCTGCGCTCAGATCAGTGACGTACGTCCACTCATCCTCGACGTCCTCGGCCAGCGCGGCGAGCGCCTCATAGGCATCGAGAGCCTGCTGCGCCACGTCGCCGATCGTGTTGACATCATCCATCACCCAAGACTACGCGACCGCGCTCGGGCTCGGCGAACCGAACGTCGACGACAGCTTCTCAGTCCGCGCGGATGACCTCGACGTCAAAGGCGTCGAAGGCTCGGTCGGCCGTCACGAGCGGCACGCCCTCGAGCTGGGCCTGCGCGACGAGCAGCCGGTCGAACGGATCGCGATGATGCCGAGCCAGCGCTGCGACCTGCAAGGCGTGCGAATGGGTCACCGCGAGCGGCTCGACGTTGGTCCGTTGCATCCTCGACGGGACATACGTCGCCGGGGGCTCAGGAAGCGCCAGGCGGCCCATGGCCCACTTGATGGCGATCTCCCAGGAGCTGGCTGCGGAGAGCAGCAACCTGGTCTTGCCGTCACGGAGCTCGGATCCCAGGTCCGAGCGAATCCGCTCGGGGTCAGCCAGCATCCACAACCAGACGTGCGTGTCGAGAAGGTACGTCAACGCTCGAAGTCTTCGAGGATGTCGTCGGGCAACGGATCATCGAAGTCTGCGGGGATGGTGATGACACCGGCATCGAACCCGAGCTCGCGGGACGTCGCCGGCTCCACCGGGACGAGTCGAGCTGCCGGCCGGCCGCCGCTCGTGATGACGATCACTTCACCGGCCGCGACGCGACGCAGCAGCCGCGACAGGTGGGTCTTCGCCTCGTGGACCCCGACTTCGGTCATGCGTACGATCATCCCAGAGGGGCTGGACTAAGTCAACGACTTAGTCCATGCCTGAACCATCGCCACGTACGTGCTGAACTCGGCAGTCCCTCCAGTCGACGCCGACCATGTCAGCGCTGGACTCTATCGGCTCCTGGGTCGTCCAGCCTGCGGGGTGACGACGCGCCGGACGGCCGCCGGCGCGTAACCTTGCCCACAGCGGCGAGTGGCTCTCACACCGTAGCGTGGACCGCCGCGGCTGCAACGTGCTGTCGCGCGCCGCATGTCATCCCAGACTTGACCGACCGTACCCAACACGGGAGCCCCGAACCCATCATGGACACCACCTTCGACTTCGCCATCATCGGCGCCGGCGCGGCCGGCGAGGCCGCCACCCACCTCGCGCGCAAGCGCGGCGCCTCGGTCGTCGTCATCGACCGCGACCTCTTCGGCGGGTCCTGCCCGTTCTGGGCCTGCATGCCATCCAAGACCCTGTTGCATGCCGCCTCGGTGCACGCGGCCGGGGGTTCGTACGACTGGGGCCGCGCCTCCGACCGGCGTGACTACATGATCAGTCGCGAGGGCACGGACTATCCCAGCGACGACGGCCACGTCAAGGGGCTGGAGGATGCCGGCGCGGTGGTCATGCGCGGGACAGGCCGAGTCGCCGGGCCGGGGCGGGTGAGCGTGACCCACGATGGCGCCGAGCACACCGTCGAGGCCCGACACATCGTGCTCGCCGTCGGCTCGCTCCCAGCCATCCCGTCCATCGAAGGCCTGGAGGACGTCGATGCGTGGACCAACCGCGAGGCCACCAGCACGCGCGAGCTGCCGGCCAGCATCGTCATCCTGGGCGCGGGCCCCACGGGCATCGAGATGGCCCAGGTGTTCGCGCGCTACGGCGTTCGCACGGTACTGGTCTCCGCGTCGGCGAGGGTGAACCCCCATGGCCACGCTCCCAACTCCGCCTTCCTGGAGGAGACGCTCAAGGCCGATGGCGTGGATATCCGCACCGACCTGCGCGCCGTTCGCATCGAGGCGCGGGCCGGCACGGACGGTGCCCACATCGTCGATCTGTCCGACGGCTCCAGCGTGGAGGGCCATCAGATCATGCTGGCCACCGGCCGCCGGTTGCCACTCGCGGATCTGGGGCTCGAGAGCGTCGGTGTCCACGCAGATGACGGCGATCTGCCGGTGGGGCCTGACCTGCGCATCACCGAGGGCATCTTCGTGGCGGGCGACGTGGCAGGACCCGAGATGCACACGCACGTCGCCCACTACCAGGGCGAGATGGCCGTGCGCATCGCACTCGGTGACGACGTCCGGCCCGACTACCGGGCCATCCCTCGCGCCGTCTACACCGATCCCGAGGTGGCCGGCGTGGGTCTCAGCCTCGAGCAGGCCACCGCCGAGGGCTACGATGCCTTCGAGAAGACGGCCGACCTCGCCTCCAGCGCCAAGGGCTACGTGTCCGAAGCCGCAGGTCACGTCACCATCGTGGTCGATCGCAGCTCGCGCACGCTACTGGGTGCCTTCATCGCGGGCCCTGCCGCCTCGGAGGCCATCCACGAGGCCGTGCTGGCCATCAAGACGCGCACCCCGCTCGACGTCCTGGCAGACACGATCCACGCCTTCCCTACCACCGCGCGCGTCATGGGCGGCCTGTTCACGCAGGCCGTGGACACGCTCGACGGAGGGTCGTGACGCTCGTAGCCTGACGGCGCTCCCGCTCGTGGACAACCGTCGCCCACAGCGACCGTAGTCCCGCTCGTAGTCACCCCCGCGATGCGATCGCCGGTTCGAGCGGCCTAGAGCGGCCACGGTCCCACGCAGAGCGGCCACGGTCCCACGCTCAGCGGCCACGGTCCCACGCTCAGTGGACCATCCCAGGAGGGAGTGCATCGCTCGAGGACCGCCAGACGGGGCATCGACGTACGACTAGCGTTGCCCAGGGCGACGTATGACCATCGACATCGCCAGCCGGCGTCGATAGCGTCGCCCACGGCGACGGCTGACCACGAGACCGACCGCGGGGGCTCAGCGGGGTGCGACTGACCCCGGGCACCATAGCCTTAGGCCAAGCAGAGCCCGGCCCCGACGCCACCCGGCTCACCGGGTCTCGCACGTCCTCTCACGCCCGCATCTCTTCCCGCGTCCCCCGGCAGCGGGTCACCGATGGTGAGCCAGTCGTAGGGGCGGCTGCTTCAGACGGCGATGACGGGCTCGATCGGGTAGGCATGCAGCAGCTTGCCGCCGTCGGGCGTGACGCGGTAGACGTCCTCGAAGCGGACGCCGCCGTAGCCCGGGATGGCCAGCACGGGGTGGCCGATGGTGACGGTCATGCCCTCACGCAGCGGCACGCTCTTGTGGGGCGGGATGATCGTCGGCGCCGGCGTTTCCTCGAAGCGCAGCCCGAGGCCATGGCCGATGCCATGGACGTGGTACTCGCCGAGCTGGTGGCGGGCGTAGACAGACCCGGCCGCCTCGTCGAGATCGGCGATGGTCCGGCCCGGGCGCATCGCCACCCGCGCCGCCTCGATGGCCTCGAGGTAGGCATCCAGGAGCAGCCGCTGCTGCTCCTCGGGCTGGCCGATGACGAAGGTGCGCGCAAGGTTGGCGCAGTAGCCCTCGACCTGCGGCGTCAGGTCGATGATGACGAGGTCGCTGTGCGCCAGCGGCTTGGGGCTCTGGCGGCCATGGAGCATGCAGGTTTCGGTGCCGACGTTGACCCACACGGGCGTGCTCGTGGACTCGGCACCAGCGAGCATCATCGTGTAGAGCGCCTCGGTCGCGATCTCATGGGCGGTCATGCCCTCGTAGAGCAGCTCGCGAGCGCGGTCCATGCCCAGCCCGGCGATCCGCTGCGCCTCGGTCATGAGCGCAAGCTCGCCCTTGTCCTTGATGGCGCGGATGGGGTCCATCACCGGGTCCGACGAGACCAGCTCCAAGCCCGGGTTCACCTTGCGGAACATGTCGACGAGGAAGGCCGGCGTCTCGAACCACATCTGCATGCCTACCTTCGGTCGGGACGTGCCCTGGCGGCCTGCTCCGGTGAGCTCGTTCAGCCGAGCCACCACGTCGTGGATCTGGCCGCCGACCGTGGTGAAGACGTGCACCATGCCCTCGTCGAGGCTCGCCCGCAGCTCGGGCTCCTCGGCGGCGAAGGCGATGAGCTCGGCTGGCCCATGGGCCGGGATGATGGCCCGCGGCTGTGACCGGTCGGTGCCGAACAGGTAGCGGTAGTCATCATGGTTCATGAGCATGATCGCGGCCAAGCCCTGCTCGCGCATGCCAGCCTGGACGCGTTCGATGCGGTCGTAGCGGACGTTCATCTTCGACTCCTCTCTGGTGGCGATCGGCATCGGCGGCCCGCCGCCAGACTCGACCCGATGGTACGGTTCACCCAAGGGCGATGCCCAATGCCGCTCGCGCGGCGGTGCAGGTGTCGCCGCCCAGACGATACGAGGTACACCATGGTCGCGACATCTTCGACGATGCTTGCGCTGGGCACCAGCGCACCGGACTTCCAGCTGCCTGATGCCACCAGCGGCAGGCTGGTCGCTCGAGACGACTTCGCCGACCGCGGGGCCCTGCTGGTGATGTTCATCTGCGATCACTGCCCCTACGTCAGGCACGTCGCCGACGAGATCGCCCGCGTGGGCCGCGAGTACCAGGAGCGTGGCGTGGCCGTCGTCGCCATCAGCAGCAACGATGTCGAGCAGCAGCCCGGCGACGCCCCGGAGGGTATGGCCAAGTTCGCCTCGGAACGAGGCTTCTCCTTCCCCTACCTCTACGACGAGTCCCAGTCGGTGGCCCGGGCCTATCGCGCAGCCTGCACCCCTGACTTCTTCCGGGTCGACGGCGAGCGCAGGCTGGTATACCGCGGACAGCTGGATGGCGCGCGACCCTCCAACGACGTGCCCATCGACGGGCGCGAGCTGCGTGCGGCGCTCGACGCGGTGCTGACAGGCGCGCCCATACCGGAGCCGCAGCTGCCAAGCATGGGCTGCAACATCAAGTGGAAGCCAGGCAACGAGCCCGACTACTTCCCGATGGCCTGATGATGTCGACCCCCGGGCCTCGCATCCGCGGGCAGCAGGTCTGGCTGCGGGCCTTCGAGGCGGCCGACCTGCCCGCCTACCGCGAGGCGGTGAACTCGGTCGAAGTGGGGACATGGGCAGGCTTTCCCTGGCCACACTCGGCTGACTCGACCGAGCGCTGGTACGCCGAGGTCCGGGAGCGACACGGTCACGGCGAGTACTGGCTCACCATCTCGCCCCTCGGCAGCGACCAGTTCCTCGGCACCGTCTGGCTGTGGAACAAGGGCTCGCGCCTGGATGGGCTGGAGCTCAGCATCCTGGTCACGGCCGAGGCGGGGCTCGGCCGTGGCATCGGCAGCGACGCCGTCAACGCTGCCCTGGACTTCGTCTTCGGCAGTTACGACGTCGAACGCGTCTGGCTCACCACCGAGTCAGCCAACGCGCGCGCCCAGCGCGCCTTCGAGAAGGCCGGGTTCCGGCACGAGGGCTCGATCCGGCACCACTTCCGCCGGGAGGGGCAGTGGCGGGACTCCCAGCTGATGGCCATCGTGCGAGAGGACTGGGCCTCGCTCACCCGGCCGCGCAGCTGGGAGCTGGCTGGGCCACCTCCTGGTCCGGACCGCGGCGGCTGACCCGACGTCCCCGCCGGGCCCGGCTGGCCCGGCTGGCCCGGTAGCCGTCTGAGTCCATCGGCACTGGTGCTCCTGCAGCCTCGGGGGCAGCCTTGGCTGGAGATGGGGCGGCTGGCTGGGAACTGCATGGGCATCGCGGTGCTGGCAGCCCTGCTGGTGGCCGCGCTCGTCCCCATCCTGCGCGTGCCGCTGCTCGTGGTGCTGGTCGCCGGCGTCTGGCTGCTCCCCGGCAGGCCGCGAGTCCGCTGGGCGCTCGCGGCGGCGACGCCGGTCGCACTGATCCTGGTGTGGGGTGACCTCGTCGGCAGCCGGCTGCTGACCGACCGCTTCACCTGTGCCGACCCCCTCTCGACGGTGGCCTGGCTGCGCGTGGCCGAGGCGGCAGCTGTCCTGGGCATCGTCCTGCTCCTCGCCCGACGGCTCGGTACGAAGCTGCGGGTGCTCGGCCTCGCTCGGCCGACTCGCGGCGAGGCCCTGGTCGCGCTCGTTGCCATCGCCGTGGTACCCATCCCCAGCCTCTACCTCGGCGCCATCCTGGCCGAGCCGTTCTTCGGGCCCATCCACCTCGATCTGTCGCAGCCGCTGGCGGTCGTGCCAGCGCTGGCGCTGGCCATCGCCAACGGCACCATGGAGGAGGTCGCCTACCGCGGGGCGCTGATGGCGTGGATGTCCCGGGTCACGGCACCCGCCGTGGCGCTGATTGGCCAGGCCGTCGTCTTCGGCGCCGCCCACACGGGCAGTGACTTCGTGGCCTCGCCCCTGCCGGTGGTGCTGGCGGTCGTGGCCGGCGGATTGCTCGCCGGCGTCGTGGTTCGCCGCACTGGATCGCTGTGGATGCCTATCGTCGTCCATATCGCACTCGACGTCCCGCTCTACTACGCGGCCGCCTGTCGGCTTCCGTAGCTATCCGGGGACCGCGTCACCACGGCGCCGCGCACGCACGTCCACACCACGGACGCTCGAGCGAGGGTGGGCGCTCGAGCGGGTGGAGTGCCTCGAGCCTTCCCCATCAGCCGGCGCCGAGCGGCGCCAGCGCACGCAACAGTCGCTCGCGGTAGTCCAGGAGTGCCGCTCGCCCCGTGTCGGTCAGGGTGACGGTGGTCTCCGGTCGTTTCCCCAGGTAGCCCTTGTTGACCTGCACGTAGCCGGCGTCCTCGAGCTTGGCCAGGTGGGACCCCAGGTTGCCCCACGTCAGTCCGGTCTGCTGCAGCAGGTAGGTCGCGCTGGCATCCTCCACCACGAACAGGTTGGTGAGGATCGCCAGTCGCGCCGGTTCGTGGATGAGGCGATCGACTCGTGTCGATTCCGTCTGGCCCAGGTCCGCATCCGCCATCGGGCGCGACCTACTGGGCCCGCGGCGCAGGGTATCGGCGCAGGAACCGCCGCAGCTTCCAGAATCCCACCACCATCACGCTCACGCCCGCCGCCCCGAAGACCAGCCACGGCGGCAGTCGTACACCCCACAGCGCGTCCGGCCAGATCAGGAGCGGCATCAGGAGACCACCGACGATGCCGTACACAGCAAAGCGGGGCACATCGAGCAGATAGGCCATCGCGCCGAAGACGACCACCGCGTTGACCAGCCACAGGAGCGGCACGATGAAGGCCACGAGGTCGGCCGAAATGCCGTCGACGTAGACCACCGCTGCGATGGCGAAGGCGACGAGTCCGAGCACGACCGAGGCTGCGAGCACCCAGCGCGTGCGGGTGATGCGAAATCTGCGGCGCGGACCGGGCGTGAAGCTGCCGAGCCGCTCCCGCAGCAGCCGGCGGCGGAAGCGTAGCAGTGGCACCGTCACGATCAGCGCCGAGGCGAGCATCCCGACGTAGGCCACGAGGACGTTCTCCATCGTCTCCCACAGCGTGGCCGAGGCGAAGAACACCAGCAGCATGGCGCCCAGGTAGAGGTCGAAGACGCCGTCCTCGTAGAAGCGCCGGAAGACCTCTCGCTCGAGCCGGTCGAGATCCGTCAACGCCTGGTTCATGGTTCACTCCATGTTCTGCAGAGTACTCTGCAATACAGAGTATACATGCGCCGTCAATGAGGCGCCGTCCAAGG
>DATHSE010000219.1:0-3566 GCA_035464455.1 Anaerolineae bacterium
CAACGTCGGCGAGCAGTACACCGACAACTGGGATCCGGCCGTGGCCCAGCGCAACATGGAGCAGATCCTGACCGACAACGACAACATGGTCGATGCGGTTGTGGCCTCCAACGACGGCACCGCCGGTGGCGCCATCGCCGCCCTCACGGCCCAGGGCCTCGACGGCGTGGTGCCGGTCTCCGGCCAGGACGCTGACAACGCAGCGCTCAACCGCGTCGCGCTCGGCACCCAGACCGTGACCGTCTGGAAGGACGCTCGCGAGCTGGGCAAGGCCGCCGGTGAGGTGGCCGTGGCACTCTGCAACGGCGAGGAGCCTGCGGGCCTGAGCACGTTCTCGGACGGCCCCAAGGGCATCCCCATGCAGTCGATCCTGCTGACCCCGACCCCGATCACGCAGGACAACCTGCAGCTCGTGGTCGATGCGGACTGGATCAGCCAGGAAGAGCTCTGCGCCGGCGTCGAGGCGGGCAGCGTCGAAGCCTGCGGCTAACGGCTTCTCCACCTTGTGACCGATACGCGCCCTGTGCAGGCAGCGAGCCTCGCAGGGCGCGTACCCTTATCCGGGTCATGACATGACACACGACTGGAGCTGGGGAGACCGCGCATGAGTGACACCCCGGCGAACCCCGCCGAGCCTGCGCCGGCAGCGGGTTCGCCACCTCCCGACCGTGGCTCGCGCGGCGGCACCTTCAGCGAGTACAAGCGCGCCGGTGGCGCGCTCTATCGCTCCACCGAGGTAGATGGCCGGCTGCTGGGCCTGATGATCGCGCTGGCCGTGGCGTGGATCCTCTTCGACGTCGCCTCGCGCATCTTCGGCCAGGGCGGCGATTCCATCTTCGGCGGCAGCTTCCTGACGCCGCGCAACCTGTTCAACCTGTCGGTACAGACGGCCTCGTTGGCGGTCATGGCCACCGGCATGGTGCTGATCATCGTCTCGCGCAACATCGACCTCTCGGTCGGCTCCCTGCTCGGCTTCCTGGCCATGATCATGGCCATCGTCCAGAAGGAGCTCCTGCCGGGCATCATCGGCTTCGACCACTCGATGACCTGGCTCATCGCGCTCGGCGTCGGCCTGGCGCTGGGCGCGGTCCTGGGCGCCGGTCAGGGCTTCCTCATCGCCTACCTCGGGATCCCTGCCTTCATCGTGACCCTCGGCGGGATGCTCGTCTGGCGCGGCGGCGCCTTCCTGCTCGCCAGCGGCCGGACCATCGCTCCACTCGATCCCAACTTCAGCCGCATCGGTGGCGGAACCGAGGGCTCGCTGGGGCGCCTGGGCATGGACCTCGGCATCGGCTCGGCCACGTTGAGCTGGATACTCGGCATCCTCGTCGTCGTCGCCCTCGTGATCCTGGTCATCATGGCTCGTCGCCGTCGGCAGGTCTTCAACTTCCCCACCCGTCCGAAGTGGGCAGAGGGCCTCATCGTCGTCGTCGGGGCGGTGCTGGTGCTGGGCGGCGTCTGGGTCGTCAACAACTACGCCTGGCCCGAGCGGGTGGCAGAGCGCTACGCACAGATCACCGGCATCGAGGTGCCCGAGGGCGGGCTGATCCTGGCCACCGGCATCGCCTACCCGGTGCTCATCATGATCGGCGTCGCGGCGGTGATGACCTGGATCGCGCGCCGACGCCAGTTCGGCCGCTACGTGTTCGCCATCGGCGGCAACCCCGAGGCGGCGGAGCTCTCCGGCATCAACGTGCGCCGCACGCTGCTGCTGACGTTCGCGCTGATGGGCGTGCTGGTAGCCATCAGCGCCGCCATCACCTCCGGCCGCCTGGATGCAGCCACCAACGCGCTGGGCCAGTGGAACGAGCTCTTCGTCATCGCCGCGGCCGTCATCGGCGGCACCTCGTTCGCCGGCGGCATCGGCACCATCCCCGGCGCCATCCTGGGCGCACTGTTCATGCAGACGCTGCAGTCGGGCATGGTGCTCATCGGCTTCGACACCGCGCAGCAGAACATCGTCGTCGGCGCCGTCCTGGTGGTCGCCGTCGGCATCGACACCGCCTATCGAAGGAGGGCCGCGACATGACGGCGGAGGAGGCCAGCGTGGCGCAGGCGCGCACGCCCGTCGATTCCAGCGGAACACCGCTGGTGGAGATGCGAAACATCCGGGTCGCCTTCGGCGGCGTGCACGCCGTCGATGACGTGAGCATCGACCTGTACCCAGGCGAGGTGGTGGGCCTCGTCGGTGGCAACGGTGCCGGCAAGTCCACGCTGATGAAGGCGCTCTCCGGCGCGCACCCGCCGGACAGCGGCCAGATCCTGGTCGATGGCCAGCGCGCGGAGATCCATAACCCGCGCGAGGCCAAGAAGTACAACATCGAGACCATCTACCAGACGCTGGCCCTGGCCGAGAACCAGGATGCCCCGGCCAACATGTTCCTGGGCCGGGAGCTGAAGACCCGCATGGGCAACCTCGACGACGCTTCCATGGAGGCTGCGACGCGCGAGGTGATCGCGCGTCTGAACCCCAACTTCCAGAACTTCAAGTCGCCGGTGATGTCGCTCTCGGGCGGCCAGCGCCAGGCGGTCGCCATCGCGCGCGCCGTCCACTTCAACGCCAGGATCCTGATCATGGACGAGCCCACCGCGGCGCTGGGTCCGGCCGAGACCGCCCAGGTGCGTGATCTCATCCGCCAGCTGGAGAAGGAGGGCATCGGCATCTTCCTCATCAGCCACGACATCCACGACGTGTTCGACCTCTCACACCGGATCGCGGTGATGTACCACGGCAAGATCGTGGGTATCGTCAACAAGGACGACGTAACGCCCGACGACGTGCTGGGCATGATCATCATGGGCAAGGACCTGAACGAGGTCTCGAGCGCGGAGCAGCCGATCCTGCACTAGCTCTCGCGGCGAGAGGCGAACCAGGCGCCGGTGATGACCAGCACCACGCCGACCAGGGCCACCGGCGCGACCGTCTCGCCCAGCACCAGCACGCCCAGCACGATAGCCACCAGCGGCACGAAGTAGATCGCCACCGACGCCCGGGGGCCGCCGACCCTGCCGGTGAGGGTGGCCATGAGCACGAAGGCCAGGCCGGTCCCCAGCACGCCCAACGGCAGCATGGCCAACGCCGCTTCCCATGACCATGACGACGACGGGATCTGCGCCAGGCCGATCGGTGCCACCATCACCAGCGCCACCAGCTGCACGCGCAGGATGACCGGCAGCGAGCCGTACTTCTGCTGCAGCGGCACGGCAAGGTTGGTGGCAAGACCGTAGAACGAGATCGCGAACAGCGCCACGAGTGCGCCGCTGAGCTCGTCGACGCCAGCCCGCAGCTCCGGCAGGAACACCAGCACGATGCCGGTGAAGCCGAGGCCGATGCCCAGCAGCTGCCGCCAGCCCGGCAGGCGTCGCAGGAGGTAGGTCGCCCAGGCTGCGGTGAAGATGGGCATGGCCCCGTTGATCATGCCGGTGACGCTGGAGTCGATGGACTCCTGCGCGATGGGCAGCAAGGTCAGCGGCAGCGCCATCCAGACTGCGCCGAGCAGTGCGATGCGGACCCAGTCCTCGCGATCGACAGGGGCACGCGCCCTCGCGAACAGGGCGAGCGTGCC
>DATHSE010000220.1:0-4355 GCA_035464455.1 Anaerolineae bacterium
CCCTCCTCGTTCCCTGGTCCCGTGCGCTCGGGTCCGCTCGACAGCGATGTCGCCGTGGGCCTGCTGAAGCGGGCCCAGCTGCTGGCCGACCAGGGTGACTGGGATCTCGGGGCTGGGACCTTCGCCCGCGTCATCGGCAGCGATGACCCCGCCCTCCACACCGCGGCGCTGCTGGGTCTCGCCGAGTGCCGCTACCGGCTGGATGACGAGCCGGCCGCCCTGCAGGCCTGGATCAGCGCGACGCAGGCACCGGAGAACGAGCTCACCTGGCGCGCCTGGAAGGCACTGGCCGCCGCGCGCGTGCGCAGCGACGACGTCCCCGGGGCCGCGCGTGCCTACCGCGAGGCGGCGCGGCGAGCACCGGCCTCCGAGCAGGCGGAGATCCAGTCACGCGTCGGTTGGCTGAGCAAGGAGCTGGGCGACGATCGCGGAGCCGAGCGGGCCTTCAGCCGGACGCGGGCCAGCGGCATGCCGCAGCCGATGGTGACGTACGGCATCCTCGCCGTCACCACCATCATCAGCCTGGTCACGATCCTGACGCGCCCCGCTGATGGCGGCCCCAGCGACCTTGAGCTGCTGCTGTGGCTGGACAAGGGCGCGATGTACGAGGCCGGTGAGTATTGGCGCCTGCTGAGCGTGGCCCTGGTCCACGGCTCGTTCATCCACCTGGGCTTCAACATGTATGCCTTGTGGATCATCGGCCCCATCGTCGAGGCACTGTACGGATCCGGCCGGTTCGTGGGCATCTACCTCGTCTGCGCCGCAGCCGGCTCGGCCGCCAGCTTCGCGACCTCGGCCAACCCGGCTGTCGGCGCCAGCGGTGCCGTCTTCGGCCTGTTCGGGGCGCTGCTGGTGGCCGACCGCGTGCACAAGCCGGCGTTGACGCGGAACGCGCGCAACCTGACCCTGCAGATCGGCATGCTCATCGGCATCAACCTCGTCATCGGCTTCAGCATCCCGGGCATCGACAACGCCGCCCACATCGGCGGCTTGCTCGCTGGTGCCGCCCTGGGCTTCCTGCTGGTACCGGCCGGCGTGACGCTGGGCTCGTTCTGGTCGCGGCCCTCGAGCGACCCGGCAGCGCCCACCGGCCCACCTCCGGACCCGACCGCGCGGAGCCGGCCGCTACGCTGGGTCGGTGTGGCGGCCCTCATCGGCAGCATCGTGGTCGTGGTCGCCATCAGCCCCATCACCTACCAGCCGCCCCTGTGGTGGCAGCTCAGCCGCCAGCCAGCGGCAGCGACGGAACTGGTCGCTGATGCGGTAGGCGTCTCGACGCGCTCGACGAGCCTCGGCCTCGGTCGGCTGGACCGCGCCTCCACGCGGTCGAAGCGGCAGGTCGATGGCGATGGCGCGTCGCGGCTGGGCATCGGGGCCTTCGTCCCGCAGGCGGAGTCCCCACCAGGTGGCGACGCTGGCGGGCAGCTGGAGGCGAGCGTCCAGCGGCCCGCGCGCGATGCCGTCGGCCCGACGGAACGCGTAGCAGCCTGACCCCATCGTCGTGACGTCGCCGATCTCCGCCGGCCGATAGCGGTGCAGGTCCAGCGACCACAAGCCCTCGCTGCCGGCGACGGCGACGGAGGCGTCCTCAAGCGCCGCGCGCAATGGACTGACGATGTCGGCCACGGGCAGCAGCTGCGGATCGAGTACGACGATGATGCTGCCTGCTGCCCGCCGGATCGCCGCGGAGATGGCGTCACCCGGGCTGAACGGGCCGGCGGTCCGGATGACCTCGTCGGTGGGTCCGTCCACCACCGCCCCACGTTCGGCCACGACCAGTACCTGCGTGCCTGGGGGGCTGTGGTCCGCCAGCGCCGTCAGCACCGGACCTGGATCGGATCCGGCGTTGCTGATGATCACGACGCTGGCCGGGCGGCTGGCAGGCTGGTCGAGGTGCGAGGGCACGGAGTCCAGCGAGCCGTGATAGACCGCGCCCTCCTCGATGACGTCGGCCGGCCGGCTTGGCTGGAGGTCGAAGGCCGTGCCGGCATCGGTGACCCGCCAGCCGGCGGCTTCGATGCGCGCCTTGAGCGAGTCGGCCGTGACCCAGTCATGCCTCGCCCGTGCCGAGGCGCGTTCTTCGGCCAGCGCAACGATCTGCGGCGGCGCCGCTGATGGGTCCACGCCCCGAGCATATCGCGTCGGCCGGCGAAGACCCCGCCGCGCCGAGGGAGTCCAGCGTCAGGGCAGTGACGCTGGCGACGTTCGTGCTGCGCTTCGCCACCGGGCTCACCGGTGCCTTGCTCATCTTCTTCCTGGCGGACTTCGAGGAGTACGGCGGACCCGCGGTCGGGCCCTTCGTCATCGGTCTCTTCACGGCGCTGTTCTACGCGGCCGAGCTGGTGCTGTCGCCACCGTTCGGCCTGCTCTCGGACCGCCTCGGGTATCACCGGATCATGCAGGTCGGGCCGTTCTTCGGCTTCATCGCCGTGCTCCTCACCGCGCTCACGGCAGAGCTGCACCTGCCCGGCTCGGTCATCGTCGCCATCCCCGTGGTGGTGGGAAGCCTGCCGTTGCTGGGTGTCACGCGGTTGTTGGAGGGCGCCTCCACCGCCGCCAGCGTGCCGTCGGTGCTGGGCTTCATCGCCCTCGCCACCAGCGGCGACGAGGCCCTGCGGGGACGCGCCGCAGCGCGCTTCGAGGCCGCGACGGTCGTCGGTCTGGGCCTGGGGTTCGCCGCCGCGGGCCCGCTCTGGACGGCCCTGGGCCCGAGTGGCTTCCTGGCCAATGCGTTGGTCTACGTGGGCGCCCTTGCCCTCTTCCGCTACGCGGTGCCGGTCCTGGAGGCCCCGGACCCCTCGACCGTGCGTGGACCGCAAGGCTGGTCGCGCTACCGCCGGCTGCTCCGACGTTCCCGGGTGTGGCTGCTGGCGCCCACCTGGATCGCGCTCAACGCCGGCCTGGGGCTCTACACCTCGCAGACGCTCTTCCAGCTGGTGCGGGTACCCGATCCCCGCTTTGCCGGCCAGTCGCTCGTGGGTGGCTTCGAGCCACTGATGGTGACCGCCGCGTTCCTCGCCGGTGGGGTGGTCTTCCTGTTGGGGGTGCTCTACTGGGGTGGCCGGTTCGTGTCGTTGCGTCGCACCACCATCATCTTCTACGGCATCGTGGGTGGTGTCGTCTTCGTGGTCTCGGCACTGCTGCTCAACCACAGCGGCGATGCCGCGCTCTGGCTGCGGGGGCCGACGGTCGCCGGCCTGGCGCTGGGCCTCTTCCTGATCGCCGGCGCGACGCCCGCCGCGCTGGGGTTGCTGGCCGACATGTCGGAGTCGTTCCCAGAGGACCGCGGCGCCATCATGGGCCTCTACAGCGTCTTCATGGCCCTGGGCCAGATCATCGGCGCGCTCATCGGTGCTGCAGCGGCGGAGCTGTGGGCCTTCGACGGCATCCTCGTGGCGACCCTGCTGCTGCAGGCGATCGCGCTGATGCCGCTGTCTAGGCTGCGCCGCTTCGAGCTCGAGTTCCAGCGCTCACCGGCCAGCGGCCCCGATGCACAGGCGGTGCTCGTGGACCTGTCGGTCACTCGTGCCTACCGGACAGGGGTGGCGGACGAGGGTGGGGGAGGGTAGCGAGCGACCCCGCTCGCCTACGGCGCGGGTGTCTCCGATGCGGGCGCCACCATCTCCTCCGGCTCGAACCAGAGGAGGGGCGTCGATCCCTGCAGGAGCTTGAGCTCACCCTCGGGCGTGATGTAGCTGTCGGCATACTGCAGCAGCTCGAGGTACAGCTTCTCCTGCGCACAGGCGGGGCTGGTGGCCCTCTTGCCGGCGCATGCTCGGCCTGCCTGGATCTCGAACTCCTCGATGGTGATACGCGAGGCGCCCGGCGTCCGATAGTCGGCGGAGTAGGTGTTCGGGCCGCTGCGATCGGACGCGCCGGTATCGCCCCGTACGATCTCGAGTGGGCTGCCCAGGAAGGTTGCCGTGAGCGTGGTGCCTGGCACCGGCGCTCTCTCTGTCGTCTTGCCCTTCAGGTAGTTGGGGTTGAGACCCGTCACGACCCAGGTCGTGCCCACCAGCTCGGTCTGCGGCAACAGTCGCATGCGGGTGAAGCCATCGACATCCCTGAGCTCCAGCTCGGAGCCCCGCAGCGCCTGCGATGCGGTCGCCTCCAGGGCTCGCATGAACACGTTCTCGACTTCCTTCTGGTTGTTCTTCTTGCTGCAGGACTTCTCCTGATCCAGCTCGAGGTTCTGGGCACTCAGCGCCAGCCCTGAGCTGAGGCTGCGACCGTCGAAGAAACGACAGATGGTGCGGCCGTCGGCGGACGGCCCCTGGAACCTGACGGTCGAGGTGCTGAAGCGCAGTGGTTCGAACGGGGTCCCGCCGAGCTCGTCGTACACGGCGAC
Organism: Anaerolineae bacterium; assembly: GCA_035464455.1. Lineage (GTDB taxonomy): Bacteria > Chloroflexota > Limnocylindria > Limnocylindrales > CSP1-4 > JAFMJV01. The sequence goes on from DATHSE010000220.1 coordinate 4,349, forward strand.
GGGGGTC
>DATHSE010000221.1:0-9058 GCA_035464455.1 Anaerolineae bacterium
CATCGACGACGACGCTAGCGCAAGCCGCGGTACGAATGACGAAGTCGCGCAGTGACGTATGTGTTGCCCTTCGGATGCGGGTTGGACGAGGACGTCACCCGGCCCCGGTCAGGCCCGCTCAGGCCGACGCGGCATCAGGCAACGAGCCTGCCAGGTGCACCCGGAGGTCGCTACCAGCCGGCGCCGGGGATGGCGTAGCCGTTGGGATACTCCGGGCTCAGCTGCCACTCGGCGATGCGTTCGGCCATCTTCAGGAACTCGATACCATCCTGCGCAGAACGGTCCGCACTGGGCACCATGGGCGCGCTCTCGATGGTGCAGTAGCCCGCGTAGCCGGTGCGGATGAGGGCGCGCATGACGGCCTGCCAGTCGGTCTTGCCATAGCCCGGCGTCAGCGAGTTCGAGTCCCGGAAGTGGCCGTGCCACAGGAATGGCTGCGCATCCATCACCGCCTCGTAGGGACCCAGCTCCTCGAGGTTGACGTGGAAGAAGTCGAGCTGGATGCCGATGTTGTCGCGCCCGGTGAGCTCGATGATCCGCTTGTGGTTGGAGGCGGTGTTGACGAACTTGCCCATCTCCAGGTGGTTGGTGGCCTCGAACACGAGCTTGATCCCACGCGACTCGGCGTGCTCGCCCATGCGGCGCAGCGAATCGACCGCCACCGCGGTGGCGTCAGCCACGTTGCCCGCGGTGATGGGCGCGTGGATGGCGGTGGCGATGGTGACCGACATCGCCCCCAGCTCGGCGGCGAAGTCGATGGTGGCCTTCGTCTCCGAGATCGCAAGGTCGGCCGTCCTGGGCTCCGTGAGCGTCTTGTAGTCGGGGGAGTAGGGGTCCCACATCTCACCCCAGCACTCGTTGACGTTGGAGACCTCCAGGCCGAAGTCCGCCTTCAGCGCCTTGTGGGTGGCGAGGTAGTCCTCCATCGACACGCCCTTGCCGTAGCGGCCCTTGGGCGGACAGATCTCGATGGCGTCGTAGCCGTATCGCTGCAGCCGCTGGTAGGTGAGGTGCGGCTGGTGGTAGGCCTCGTCCTGGCCGAAGGTGAGCTGGAAGTAGCTGTACTTGAAAGGTGCGCGCGTAGACTCCATGGCTGCCGGTCCTCCTTGCCCTCGAGCATAGTCGGCCCAGCCGACTATGCGTTCGCCGGTAGTGATAGAACAGATGGTCGGTTCGTCGCTGGCGATGATAGGATTCCCGTCCCGTGTCACGCTCCACCCGGACCCGCTCCACCGACCCGCTGGTCGGCTTCGAGCCGCCCACTCGTGACTGGTTCGCGGCTGCCTTCGAGCGGCCCACCGATGCCCAATCGCTCGGCTGGAGCGCCATCGCGGACGGCGATCACACGCTCATCTGCGCACCCACCGGCAGCGGCAAGACCCTGGCCGCCTTCCTCTGGTGTCTCGATCGGCTGCTGAACGAGGAGCCACCGGTCGAACCGCAGCGGCGCCTGCGGGTGCTCTACGTGTCGCCGCTGAAGGCGCTGGTCCACGATGTCGACCGCAACCTGCGCGCCCCGCTGGCCGGCATCGCCCTGGCTGCCGAGCGGCTTGATCGTCCTGTTCGTGACGTACGGGTCGGCATGCGGACCGGTGACACGCCTGCGAACGAGCGCCGTGCATTCGGCAAGCAGCCACCTGACATCCTGGTGACCACGCCCGAGTCGCTCTACCTGATCCTTACGTCCGCGGCGCGTGAGGCGCTGCATGACGTGCGCTGGGTCATCCTCGACGAGATCCACGCGCTGGCAGGCAGCAAGCGTGGAGCCCACCTGGCGCTCTCGCTGGAGCGGCTGGAGACGCTGACTGCGCGGCCCCCACAGCGCATCGGGCTGTCCGCTACCCAGCGGCCACTGTCGGCCGTGGCCGCCTACCTCGGTGGCCGCGCGCCGGGTCACACGGGTGCCGGCCCGGCACCGCCCCGGCCCGTGACCATCGTGGATGTCGGGGTGCGCAAGGAGCTCCAGCTCAGCGTGGTCGTGCCGGTGGAGGACATGGGCCGCCTGGGGGAGGTCATCCCGCTGGAGGAGGCGCCCGGCGGTCCGATGACGGGCCCGGACGCGCGCACCAGCATCTGGCCGTCGGTCTATCCGCGCCTGCTGCAGCTCATCCGGGCCCATCGCAGCACCATCGTGTTCACCAACAGCCGCCGCCTGGCCGAACGCATCGCGCTCAACCTCAACGAGCTGTCCGGCGAGGACCTGGCGCGCGCGCATCATGGCTCCATCGCCCGCGAGCAGCGGCTGATCATCGAGGAGCGGCTCAAGCAGGGACAGCTGCCGGCCATCGTGGCCACCTCCTCGCTGGAGCTCGGCATCGACATGGGTGCGGTGGACCTTGTCATCCAGGTGGAGTCGCCGCTCTCGGTGGCGCGCGGACTCCAGCGGGTCGGCCGAGCCGGGCACCAGGTAGGTGAGCCATCGAGGGGTGTCATCTTCCCCAAGTACCGTGGAGACCTGCTGGAGGTGGCGGTGGTCACGCGGCTGATGCGAGACGGCCAGATCGAGCCCACGGTCGTGCCGCGCAACCCGCTCGATGTGCTTGCCCAGCAGCTGGTGGCCATGACCCTTGACCGGAGCTGGCCGCTCGACGCGCTCTACGCCGTGGTGCGCTGCGCGGAGAACTTCGCCGAGCTGGGGCGGGATGCCTTCGAGGCGACGCTGGGCATGCTGGCGGGCCAGTACCCGGCCGACGAGTTCGCCGAGCTCAAGCCGCGCGTGGTGTGGGACCGCGTGGCCGGCACGGTGCGGGCCAGGCGGGACGCACACACGGTGGCCGTGACCTCCGGCGGGACCATCCCCGACCGCGGCCTCTTCCCGGTCTTCCTGGCCGAGGACGGTGCGGCGGCGGAGCCGGGTGCCGCGCGGGCGCGGTCGGCACGGGGTGGCGGCCGGCGGGTCGGCGAGCTTGACGAGGAGATGGTCTACGAGGCCAGGGCGGGCGAGGTCATCCTGCTCGGTGCCAGCGCCTGGCGCATCGAGTCCATCGAGCACGATCGGGTGCTGGTGACGCCGGCCCCCGGAGAGCCGGGCAAGGTGCCCTTCTGGAAGGGTGACGGGGTCGGCCGGCCGGTCGAGCTGGGGCGCGCCCTGGGCGTGTTCACCCGCGAGATCTCCGAGCTGGCAGCATCGGGAGGCGGGGGACGGGCGCAGGCACTGGCCCGACTGCGCGAACGGCACGATCTCGACGAGATGGCCGCCCGCAACGTGCTGTCGTACCTCGAGGAAGAGCGCGAGGTGACGGGCGCGCTGCCGACCGACACGACCATCGTGCTGCAGCGGTTCCGCGACGAGCTGGGCGATTGGCGGGTGTGCCTGCTGACACCCTTCGGGGCGCGCGTCCACGCCCCCTGGGCGCTGGCCATCGAGGCACGTCTGCGCGATGCCCTCGGCGTGGAGGTGCAGCCGATCTGGTCCGATGACGGCATCGTCGTGCGCCTGCCCGCGACCGACGGCGCGTACGAGCCCGGAGGCAGCGGGGCCTCGTCGCTCTCGGAGGCGGCCGAGTCGGCCGTGCTCATCGCTGCCGATGAGGTGGAGGACCTCGTCACCGAGACCGTCGGCAGCTCGGCGCTGTTCTCGAGCCGCTTCCGCGAGAATGCGGCCCGCGCGCTGCTGCTGCCGCGTCGCCGACCGGGCCAGCGCACGCCACTGTGGCAGATGCGCCAGCGGGCGTCGCAGCTGCTGTCGGTGGCCAGTCGCTACGGCTCCTTCCCCATCATCCTGGAGACCTATCGAGAGGTTCTCAGCGACGTCTTCGACCTGGCGGCGCTGCGGGACATCCTCGCCGCCATCGAGCGACGCGAGATCCGGGTCGTGAGCGTGGAGACATCGCGCGCCTCTCCCTTCGCCTCGTCGCTGCTGTTCGACTACATCGCCACTTACATGTACGAGGGCGACGCGCCGCTGCTGGCCCGGCGGGCGCAGGCACTGACCCTTGACCGCGATCTGCTGCGTGAGCTGCTGGGAGCGGAGCAGCTGCGTGAGCTGCTCGACGCCGGCGCGCTCGCCGACATCGAGCTGGAGCTGCAGGCGCTGACCGACGAGCGCGCTGCACGGACGACCGATCACGTGCATGACCTGCTGCGGCGGCTGGGTGACCTGGACACCGACGAGGTCGCAGCCAGGACCCCTGGACCGGACGCCCTGAGCCGAGTCGCGACCGCCCGCGCCTGGCTCGCGTCGCTGTCCGGCGAGCGCCGCGCGATCGAGGTCCGCATCGCCGGGGAGCAGCGCTGGATCGCGGCCGAGGACGTCGGACGCTATCGCGATGGGGTGGGGGTGTCGGCGCCGGTAGGCGTGGCCGAGCAGTTCCTGGCCGTCACACCTGATGCCCTTGGCTCGCTGCTGGCACGCTGGGCGCGATGCCACGGTCCGTTCCACACGGACGACCCGGCGACCCGCTGGCGGATCCCCCGCGTGGCCGTGGAGGCGGCGCTGGAGAGGCTCATGGCCGAGGGCATCCTGCTGCGTGGTGAGTTCCGGCCCGGCGGTGTCGAGCGCGAGTGGTGCGACCCGGAGGTGTTGCGGCTCATCCGGCGCCGATCGCTGGCGCGGCTGCGGCGAGAGATCGAGCCGGTAGAACCGGCGGCGCTGGCACGCTTCCTGCCCGTGTGGCACGGCATCGATGGCGGCCTGCCCGGCCTCGACCGCATGGCCGAGGTCATCGGCCAGCTGGAAGGTCTGCCATTGCCGGCCAGCGTGCTCGAGCGCGATGTGCTGCCCGCCAGGGTCCGCGGCTACAGCCCGGCGATGCTCGATGAGCTGGGCGCTGCCGGCGAGGTCGTCTGGGTCGGAGCCGGACGGCTGGGCCGCGACGACGGGCGCATCGCCCTGTACCGACCCGATCGCCTGGACCTCTTGCTGCCGACGCGTGCCGCCGAGGAGACGGCTGACGCTGGCGCCACTACCTGGTTGCACGGAGCCCTGCGTGACCAGCTGGCCGGGCGAGGGGCGTCATTCCACCGGGAGCTGCTGGCCGCGGCGCTGGTGGCGGCCGGATCCGGCGCATCGCCCCGGCCCACCGAGCGGGAGGTGCTGGACGCGTTGTGGGACCTGGTCTGGGCAGGGGAGGTCACCAATGACACCTTCGCGCCGCTGCGGGCTCTGCGCTGGCCCAGGCGTGGCAGCAGCCGGCGCCCGTCCGCGCCAAGAGCGCGCGTCGGGACGCGGATGGGGCCGCCCGAAGCCGCCGGTCGCTGGTCGCTCGTGTCCGAGGTCGTGCGGACCTCGACGTCCCTGCGGGGTGGCCGCGAGACCAGCGCGACCGAGCAGCGGGCGGCCCTCGCGGCAACGCTGCTTGAGCGACACGGCATCGTCGTCCGCGACGCCGTCGCGGCCGAAGGCGTTCGCGGCGGCTTCGGCGCGGTGTACCCGGTGTACCGGGAGATGGAGGAGCGCGGCCGCGTACGGCGGGGCTACTTCGTGGAGGGAATGGGTGGCGCGCAGTTCGCAGTGGCCGGCGCCGTCGACCGTCTGCGATCGATGCGGCGCGAGGCCGGCGCCAGAAGCAGTCGCGCCCCGAGGACCGTACTGCTGGCAGCCGCCGACCCGGCCAACCCCTACGGGGCGGCCCTGGCATGGCCGCGCGATGAGGCTCGCCACCAGCGCTCGCCGAGCCGCGCGGCCGGCGCCTATGTGGTACTCCACGACGGGGAGCTCGTCCTCCATCTCGAACGGGGCGGGCGCTCGCTCCTCACGTTCGTCCCGTTCGACGACCGCGCCGTCGCCGCGGCCGCGGTCGCCGCGCTGCGCGGCTTGCTGACCGATGGGCGCCTCAAGCGCCTGCAGCTCGAGCGGCTCGATGGCGAGGTCATCACCTCTTCGACGCGCCGGGAGCAGCTGACCGAGCTGGGCTTCCGACCGGGGTACCGCGGCTACGTGATGGCAGCAGCGACGTAGCTAGCGTGGCCCATGCCTGAGGGTGACACCATCTACCGCACCGCGGAGGTCATGCGTCGGACGCTGGGCCACGACGAGCTCGTGGCGGGGCGGGGCCGCCCGGGCGGGGCGCGGCTCGAGCGCGTGATCGGCAGCCGGACCTCGGCGGTGCGGTCCAGGGGCAAGCACCTGCTCATCGATTTCGAGTGCGGCCTGACGCTGCACACGCACATGCAGATGAAGGGTTCCTGGCACCGCTATCGACCCGGTGAGCGGTGGCACGAGGACCAGTCGACCGCGGTGGCGGTGCTGGAGACGACGTCGGCGGTGGCCGTGTGCTTCGGGGCCCCGACCGTCGAGCTGCTGGAGACCCGGGCGCTGCCGATCCACCCGGTGCTGGCGGCGCTCGGCCCGGACCTGCTCGATGAGGAGCCGGATATCGAGGAGGCCGTCCGCCGCATGCGGGCACCTGCGCTGGCGAAGGCCAGCATCGCCGAAGCCTTGCTTGACCAGCGGGTGGTTGCCGGCATCGGCAACGTCTATCGGAGTGAGCTTCTCGCCCGCCATCGGATCGACCCGTTCACGCCTGTCGGCATGGTTCCCGAGCCCTTGGCCAGGCAGCTCCTGGCAGACGGGAGCAGGCTGCTCCGCGCCAACGTGAACGGTCGGGCGCGCGTGACCGTCCCCGCTGCGACCCCGGGCGACCGCTGGGCCTACCGTCGCGCCGGGCGTCCCTGCCGCCGCTGCGGATCGGTCATCCGGTCGACCACACTCGGACGACCGCCACGCAGGCTCTACTGGTGCGCGGAGTGCCAGCAGGCCCGCGAAGGCGCGGACCGCGTCAGGTGACCGCTTCGCCGGGCTCGGGCACCGGTCGCGCCGGTGCCGGCGTTTCGCTCGTGTTCTGAACGGGAGCGGCAGCCAGGCCGAAGAACGCTCGACCGGCGTCCAACCCGGCCTGCCAGGCAGTGGAGACGCGCCGGGGTGAGCGCCACCATGTCCGCAGCGCGCCTGCCGCGATATCACCGATCTCGCGCAGCTGTTCGCCCCATGTGCGCCATTCGAACCAACGCGGGTGCGCCCACAGCCACGGCACCGCGGCCCAGAGGAGCAGAACGTAGTCGATCCGCAGTGGCCTCGGGAAGCCGATGACCATCTCGAGCTGGCGCAGGACCTGCGGCCAGACCGCCAGCGTCAGGATGCCGAAGAGGGTCATCCACAGCACGCCCCACAGTCGCGTGCGCGGCCGGAGGATGAGGAACAGCAGCAAGGGGAACCACTTCAGAGCGGTCGCCAGCGCCCACATGAACCCACCCAGCCTTGGTCCGCTGAAGTGGGCGGCCCAGACACCCATCGCGCAGAGCAGCGTGATGTTGCCGGTGTCGAGCGTGGCGGCCAGGGGGATGGCGATGATCGCCACCAGGACGGCCGTCGCCAACGGATGCTGCCGGTAGGCCCAGGCGACGCTCCAGAGGAAGATGAGGATGTTGAAGACCCGGTAGACGAACCAGGCCGTCTCCCATGGCAGCCCCGCCCACGGCGTGAACAGCGGCAGTGACCAGGACCAGTAGACGTAGGGCATGTACGGCGGGGGCGGATCGAGCGGGTCGCCGCCGCTGAGCCACAGCCGGACGCCGCCCCAATAGGCCCGCGCGTCCGCGCCGACCAGGTCGCCGCGCGCGAGGAGCCAGGCGGCAACGGCCGCGCCGCAGGCCACCAGGATGACGATCGCGACCAGCCGACGTCGATCGCGCAGGAACCCGAGAACTCCTCCCATCAGGCGCATGCTACCGCCGACCCAGCCGCGCCATCGGCGGCACCCCGACGCCATAGACTCCGAGGCGATGACGTCCCGGCCTGGCCCCACCACGCTCCGCGCCTTGCGCCATGAGCTCGAGCGCCGCCTGCCCGACTACCTGGCCGATCTCGAGACGCTCGTCGTCATCGAATCAGGCTCCTACACCAAGCCGGGGGTGGACCAGGTCGCCGGCTGGATGGCGGGTCGCCTCGAAGCGCTCGGCGCGACGATCGAGCGCTACCCCAACATGGACCTGGGTGACACCATCGTGGCGACCTGGGCGCGCTCGTCTGCTGGGCCCACGCTGATGCTGATCGGTCACAGCGACACGGTGTTCGAGGTCGGGTACCTCGCGCGCCGGCCGTTCGAGATCCACGGCGACACCATCCGGGGTCCGGGGGTGAGCGACATGAAGGGCGGGTTGCTGGCCGGGCTCTACGCCCTCGAGGCGCTGCGCGCGACCGCCGGCACGACCGACTGGCTGCCCGTGGGGCGGCTCGTCTTCGTGGTCAACCCGGACGAGGAGATCGGCTCGCCGGCGAGCACGCCGATCATCGCCGACCTGGCGCAGCGAGCGGACGTTGCCTTCGTGCTGGAAGCAGCGCGCGCCAACGGGGACATCGTCTCGGCTCGCAAGGGCATGATGCATCTGCAGGCCAGCATCCACGGACGCTCGGCACACGCTGGCGTGGAGCCGGAGAAGGGTCGCAGCGCGGTCCTGGAGGCGGCACACAAGACCGTCGCGCTGCACGCGCTCAACGGGCGTTGGGATGGCGTGACGGTCAACGTCGGTGCCCTCAGGGGCGGCACCCGTCCCAACATCGTGGCCGAGGAAGCGATGATGACCATCGACGTGCGCGCTCGCCTCGCCACCGAGCAGGCTGAGGCCGAGGCGGCCGTCCGCGGCATCCTGGAGCGATCGACCGTCCCCGATGTGCACACCGACGTCAAGCTGTTGGCGCACTCGCACCCGATGGAGAAGACCGAGGCAGCGGGCCGATTGGTCGACCTGGCCGTCGCGATCGCCGCTGATCTGGGCTTCGCGCTCAGCGATGCCGAGACGGGTGGTGGATCGGATGCCAACACCACTGCCGGCGTGGGCGTTCCGTCACTCGACGGCCTCGGCCCGGTGGGCGGCAACGACCATTCGCCGCTCGAGTACATCGAGGTCGCCAGCATCGTGCCCCGCACGACGCTGCTGGCGGCTCTGATGCTGTCGGTGGGTTCGGCTGTCGCGGGCGGCCGCAAGGGCGACGCTCCCGACGCCGGCTGAGCCTCCCGCAATCGTGCCGAACGCTGTCGAGAGCACGCCCCGCGCCGCGAGCACGCCGCGCGTCGTGCCGGTCAGCGCAGGTAGGTGCCCCCGCACTGGTCGCAGATGG
>DATHSE010000222.1:0-7464 GCA_035464455.1 Anaerolineae bacterium
CACCAGGCCGTCGTCGAGGCGTGTGCTGTCGGAGACGTGGATAGGCCGGCCGTTCAACGTGGCGCCGTGGCCACGGCGGCCCATGAAGATCTCGTCGCGCGCCGGGGCTGCCACGAAGCCCATCTCCAGGCGGCCTCGCCGCGCGAAGCCGATGGACACGCACCACGATGACAGCCCGGACAGGAAGGGCTGGGTGCCGTCGATGGGATCCACGATCCAGACGTCCTCGGCACCCTCGATCTCGTTGTGTCCGAACTCCTCGCCGAAGAAGGCGTCGCTGGGGAAGCGCGCCTCGACGGCGCCGCGGATGAGACTCTCGACCTCGGTGTCGGCCTCGCTCACCACGTCCTGGGTGCCCTTGGAGCGCACCGTAAGCGACGCCTGGCGCTCGTAGAAGCGCTGCGCCAGCGCCGCCGCCTCGGCGATCAGCGCCGCGCCGAAGTCGAAGCGTTCGGTCAGCTCGCCAGCATCGGCGGGCTCGTCAGGCATCGGCCAGCTCGTCAGGCATCGGCCAGCTCATCATCACTCGGCCCACAGCCAGGCAGCGCCCCGCACGCCGCTCGAGTCGCCGTGGACAGCCTTGACGATCGGCGTCAGGAAGACGGTGGTGAAGGTGTACGTCAGGATCGAGCTCGGGAGGTGTTCATACAGCTCTTCCACGTTGGACATGCCGCCACCAAGGACGATGACGTCGGGGTCGAGCGTGTTGACCACGCTGGCCAGACCCCGTGCGGTGCGATCGATGTAGCGGTCCAGGTGCTCGGTCGCGACCGCATTCCCGGCACGCGCGAGGGCCACGATCTCGGAGCCGTGCCGCCACTCTCCGGTGGCGGCCTCGTAGAGAGCCTCGAAGGCACGTCCGGAGACCCATGTCTCGATGCAACTGCGCATGCCGCACCAGCAGGACGGGCCGGGCAGCTCATCCTCGGTGGCCCAGGGCAAGGGGTTGTGCCCCCAATCGGCGGCGTTGTTGTTGGGCCCGTGGTGGGCCTTGCCGTCGACGACGATGCCGGCGCCCACACCGCTGGCGAAATTGGCGGCGAAGACGACACGGTAGCCCGCCCCGGCCCCATCGCGAGCCTCCGAGGCTGCCAGCAGGTCGGCATCGTTGACCGCACGCACCTCGCGACCGAGCGCCTCGTGCAGGTCGCGCTCCACCGGCTGGCCGATCAACCACGTGGAGCTGGCACCCTTACCCAGCCCGGTCTGTGGGTCGATCGATCCAGGGATGCCGACCCCGACCCGCTCGATACGCCCGATCTTCGACTCCGCCCGGTCGACGAGGGAGGCGATCAGTGCGAGGCAGGCCCGATAGTCACCACGCGGCGTGGGCTCACGCATGCGGAGGAGCTCGGCGCCGTCGGGCGTCAGTGCCACGATCTCGATCTTCGTCCCGCCCCAATCGACACCAACAAGCATGGGTCTGAGTATGGCTCACCACGGGCCTGCCGTGCGCCGGCTGTGGTTGGCCCCGAGCGGCTACAGTTGGCGCCGATGAACATCTTCGTCCTGACCACCGGGCGCAGTGGGTCGCTGGCCTTCGCCGAGGCCTGCCGCCACATCAGCAACTACAGCGCGGGCCACGAGACGCGCGTCGGCCTGCTCGGAGCCGACCGGCTGGCCTATCCGCCCGACCACATCGAGGTCGACAACCGCCTGGCCTGGTTGCCGGGACGCCTGGAGGCGGCCTACGGCGACGATGCCTTCTACGTGCACCTGCGGCGCGATGCCGGCGCGACGGCGGCCAGCATGGTGCGGCGCTGGGGCAAGCCCGCCATGCGCTCCTATCGACAGGGCATCCTCTGGGACGTGGATCCCACGACCGACCGCGTGACGCTGGCGGCCGACCTGGTGGCGACCATGGACAGCAACATCCGCCATTACCTGCGCGACAAGTCGAGGACCATGACCATCGATATCGAGACGGCGAAGTCGTCGTTCCCCGCCTTCTGGGAGCGCATCGGCGCCGAGGGCGACCTGCAGGCGGCGCTGGCTGAGTTCGACGCTCGGCACCATGAGGGCATGTCACGGCGCAGGACGCCGCGCCTGGCCACCGGTGGCGGCAGGCGTGCTGCGCGGCGAGGTCGTGGTTGCCGGGGCTGGCAGCTGCCGCGTCTCGGTCGGGGCAGCTGAGCCGCACATGGGCCGGGGGGGCGGTGTGAGCACCAGGGCCACGCCCGTCGAGCGTATCCGCCGCAGCGTGGTGCGCCGCACGACCGGGCTCTTCGCCCACGGCTCTGACCCCATGGCCGACACCATGGCGTACGCAGGTGATGCCGGCCTGTTCGGGCCCGACTCCATCACCTGGGAGGTGATGGGCGATGTCTCCGGTTTCGTCGCCGGTATCCGCGCGCTGCTCATCCAGGCTGCCCATCCCGAGGTCGTGGCCGGTGTCGCCGACCACTCGCGCTACCGCGAGGATCCGCTGGGCCGGCTGTCCCGGACCTCGGACTACGTGACGGCTACCTCGTACGGAGCCATGCCGGAGGTCGAGCGAGCCGTGCGCATCGTCCGGGCCGCCCATCGACGAGTGCAGGGCGTGTCGCATCGTGGCATCCCCTATCGCGCCGACGACCCGCCGCTGGCAGCCTGGGTGCACAACTCCCTGACCGACTCCTTCCTCGCCTGCAACCAGGTGTACGGCGCCAGACCCCTGGGCACCGTGGAGGCCGACATGTTCGTGCGAGAGCAGGCTCGCATCGGCCGCCTGCTCGATGCCGACCCGGTGCCCGAGACGGCCGCCGAACTGTCGCGCTGGGTGGCCGAGCACCCCTCCATCGCCCCATCGCCCGGCATGCGCGAGGCGGTGGCGTTCCTGCGCCGTCCACCCCTCGAGCCGGCTGTGCTGCTGGGTTACCAGGTGCTCGCGAGCGCCGCCATCGTGACCCTGCCGCCGCGCATCCGGAGCGCCCTCGGACTCAGGCCGCGACCAGGTGCCCGTGAAGTCGGGCTGGCGGCTACATCGGCCATGCGCTGGGCGCTGGCCGCGTCACCGCGATGGCGGCAGGCGCTGCTGCGAGTCGGCGCACCCATCGATGAGCGGCGCTTCAAGCAGAAGGCGCCCTTCGAGACCCTGGAGGCAGCGTGAGCGAGCACGAGCACCTGTTCGAGACCCTCGAGCGCATCAACCAGCGACCGGAGGTCTACTCGCGCTACACCGCGGATGCCCTGTGGTCGTCGCCTGACATCTCGGAGATGATGCTGCGCTATCACCTCGACGGCGAGATCGACCTGGCGTCGCGCCGCACCGAGTTCATCGACGCCTCGGTCGGCTGGATCACGCCGACCTTCGGGCTCGGCCCCGGCAGTCGCGTCATCGACCTCGGCTGTGGTCCCGGCCTCTATGCCGGCCGGCTGGCGCGCAGCGGCGCCGCGGTGACGGGCATCGACATCTCGCCACGCTCGATCGATTACGCACGTGCACGAGCCGCCCGCGACGGGCTCCGCATCGACTACCGCCTGGGCGACTACCTCGTGCTCGACATCGAACCCGGCTACGACCTGGCGACGATGATCATGTGCGACTACTGCGCCCTGAGCCCTGAGCAGCGCAGCCGGCTGCTGCAGCGCGTCCGCGCGATGCTGGCGCCGGGTGGCGCCTTCCTCTTCGATGTCTACTCGCTGGCCTACTTCGAGACGTGGGAGGAGATGGCAGCCTACGGCGCCGGGATGATGGACGGCTTCTGGTCGGCCGCGCCCTACTACGGCTTCCAGAACACCTTCAAGTACGAGGCTGAGAAGGTGGTGCTGGAGAAGTACCTCATCGTGGAACGCGATGGCAGCAGCGAGTACTTCAACTGGTTCCAGCACTATGACGTCGCTTCGCTGACGTCCGAGGTGGAGGCAGCCGGCCTCGTCGTCGAGGGCATCTACGGCGACGTCGCGGGCGAGCCTTTCGAACCATCGTTGCCGGAGTTCGCCGTGGTGGCGCGGCTGCCTGAGGTCAGCCCACCGATCGGCTGAGCCCGGGCGCCCGCTGGCGGCCGAGCCGGGGAGCTCCTGCTTCGACCGCGGGCCGCTCAGCGGCGCCTGGCTGCGAGCCTGGCCAGGCCCGACCACGCGATGCCGGTCCAGCCCACCAGGCCAGCCATCACGAGGCCCATCCAGATGGGCTCGAGGTCAGCCTGCCACGCCCACAGGAACACGCCGATGGGCAGGATGGCGACCCACACCACGATGGCGGCGATGGTGTCGAGCCCGCCGAGCCAGGCCCACGTGTCGGCCAGCAGCGTGCCGTCGGCGAGGATGGCAGCCGCCACGTAGAGCCACAGGCCCACGAAGACGAGCGATGCCAGGACGACGAGGACGATCTCAAGGACCTGGCCGACCCGAGCGCCCGGGGCCGCTGCTGGTGGTCCGCTCACGGCCCCATCGTACCGAACGGGCGAGGCCCGGACACTTGCCGAAAGCGACCGGGCCTCGGAGAAGCGGAGGCCGCGGTGGGAGGCCCGCGGCGCGCAGGTTTGGGAGCGCTGGGGATGAGGGTCAGGCTCGTTCATCAACCCGGCGTCATCAGCGTGTTAACACTGATGCCGCCGGACGACCTCGACCGACCAGCAGGCCCAGCAGGGTCCGTTCCGCCCTGTCGCCCATGGCGCTGACGTGCCACCGTCTGGACATGGAAGTCCAGGAACGCATGCGCCGAACCCTTGCCGGCGATCCGGTCGACCGCTTGCTCGCCCAGCCGCTGATCATGCAGTTCGCAGCGCGTCATGCCGGCCTCGACTACAACGACTACGTGACCGATGGACGCCGCCTGGCGGAGGCGCAGCTGTCGATGGCGGCGGCGTTCGGCGTCGACTGCCTGATGACCTGCTCGGACCCTGCCCGCGAGCTCATCGATATCGCCGGCGGCGACGACAGCTCCGTTGAGTGGGCGGCCAGCGGGCCTGCCATCGTGGAGTCGCGCGCGCTGGTGCTCGACAAGAGCGTGCTGTCCAGGCTGCGCGTTCCCGACCCGCTCGCGCCTGGCCGCATGCGCGACCGCATCGGGTCGATCGAGATCATGCGGGAGGCAGCCGGGCCGGGAGCATCCATCGTGGGCTGGGTCGAGGGACCACTGGCGCTGGGGGCAGAGATGCGCGGCCTGTCGGCGCTGATGATGGACACCTACGCCGACCCGCCCTTCCTTGACGAGCTGTTCGACTTCACCTCGCAGGTGGCACGCGCCTACTGGAAGCCGCAGGTCGAAGCCGGCGCGGACACCATCGGCATGAGTGACGCGGCGGCTTCGATGATGAGCCCGGCTCACTACGAGCGCTTCATCTTCCCTGCCCAGCTGCGCGTCGTCACGGACATCCGCGCCTCGCGGCCCGATGTCGTCATCCGCCTGCACATGTGCGGGCGGACCGACGACCTGCTGCCCACCATGTCGAGGCTGCCGGTGGACATCTACGAGCTCGACTTCCCGGTCGATCTCGCCTACGCCCGGGGCGTGCTGGGTGCCGACCGCGTCATCCTCGGCAACGTCAACACCGTCGAAGACATGCTGTCCGGCACCCCCGAGCAGGTGTACGCCGCGGCAGCAGCATGCCACCGCATCTGTGGGCCGATGCACATCGTGGGCACCGGCTGCGAGGTCTCCCCGGAGACACCGGCGGAGAACGTTCGCGCCCTGGTGGCGTATGCGCGCGAGCACGCGCCGGCGGATGTGCCCATCGCCTCGTGAGCGCTGGGAGCATCGATCGAGCCCGCGGGGCATGATGGAGACATGACAGCACGCATGCCGGAGGGTGCGACGCGGGCGCCCGAGGGCAGTGGCGGGACCCTATCGGCGCCGAGGCGCGCCGCACTCATCGTCGTGGGCTCGATCTCCCTGGCGATCGGGGTCATCGGCATCGTGCTGCCGGTCCTGCCCACGACGCCGTTCCTGCTGGTGACCGCGGCCTGCTATGCGCGCAGCTCCACCCGGCTTTACCGCTGGCTGCTGGGTCAACCTTCGCTCGGACCCATCATCGCCGAGTGGCGCGCCTCGAGATCGCTGCCACCCGGTGTCAAGACGCGGGCGCTGGTGGTCGTGGCTATCACCTTCGCTGTCTCCATCCTCCTGCTCGATGCCATCCTGCTGCAGGCCGCACTGGTCGTGGTCGGCCTCGTCCTGGCGCTGTTCCTGTACCGCCTGCCCACATCGTCGGTGGGGCCCGTCGGAGGCGAACGACCCTGATGAGCGGGCCGCGCCGCGGTGCCGACATCTTCGATGCGGAGCGTGACCGCCGCATCCGCAGCGCCGGCATCCGTGCCTGGTCCATCGTGGGCGTCCTGGTCCTGGCGGTGATGATCTACACCGGCCTGTCCGCCATCTCCGGGTTCGTGCTGCCGCTCATCGTTGCCATCGTGCTGGGCATGGTCTTCGAGCCCGTGGCGCGGCTGCTGTCGCGGGTGATCCCCCGCCAGGCCGCCTCGCTGCTCGTGCTGGTCGGCATCGGGGTCCTGGCAGTGGTCGCGATCGCGGTGGTGGTCATCGGCGTCATCGACCAGGGTCCGGAGATCGTCGACCAGACCCAGGCGGCCATCGACCTGGGTCGCAACTGGCTGGCGGAGCGAGGTGTGTCGGTGATCGTCGTCGACGACGTCCGGGCCCAGCTCAGCACGTTCATCGATGACGTGCTGCCGGGCCTGCTCTCGTATGTGCCGAGTGCGTTCTCCGGCATCAGCAGCTTCCTGGTCAGCACCTTCATCGCCCTCTTCATCCTGTATTTCGTGCTGGCGGAGTGGGACAGCCTGGCAACCTGGGTGGGCGCACACCTGGGGGTACCCGCCAACCTCGGCGCGGGCATCGTGGCCGACGCCACGCGCTCCTTCCGGGACTACTTCTACGTGCTGACGCTTTCCAGCCTCCCGGTGGCGATCATCGTCGGCGTCACCGCGGCGCTGCTGGGCGTTCCCCTGGCCTTCACCATCGGCCTCATCACCTTCGTGACCTCGTACGTGCCCTACCTGGGCGCACTCGTCTCATCGGTCTTCGCGCTGCTCATCGCCTTCGGCTCGGGCGGCCTGGTGCCCGCACTCATCATGCTCATCGTCATCCTGGTGGCCCAGAACGTGGTGCAACCCATCCTCCAGCGACAGCTGGAGCGCAACGCCCTCGACCTGCACCCCATCGTCTCCTTCGGCTCGACCATCATCGGCTCGGTGCTGGTCGGCGTCCTGGGCGCCACGCTGTCGGCACCCGCCGTTGCGATGGTGCTGCGCGTGCGCAATCGAGTGTCTGCCTTCCAGGCCGGTGAGCTTGACGAGGCTGAGATCAGCGCCATCGCCGCCGAGGCCGAGCTCCAGTCGCGCGACCCCGACTCGTCGGCCGCGCTGGGCCGCTAGCGTCGCGGACCGACCAGCGCAACGCTCTGGCCAGTGCGGACGAGGCCTCTCTGGCCGCTGCGGGCGAGGCCGCTCTGGCGGGTGCGGGCGAGGCCGCTCAGCTCGGGAAGCCCATCTCCATCACGATCGCGTCCATGCCTTCGAGGAAGC
>DATHSE010000223.1:0-7539 GCA_035464455.1 Anaerolineae bacterium
CACGCTTCAAGGACGCTGCCGTGGTGCGCGTGCCACGCGTCGAGTTCGGCTTCTCCGGTCATCGCGTCCCGCCGCCCGGGCTGGCCATCGAGGCCTACACGCAGGTGGCCAACGTGCTGGACCTCGACGCCGACCTGCCGCCGCGCGTGAAGTCGATGGTCCAGCCGGGCGCGGTGTCGGCCGTGGACATCCATCTCGCGTTCCCGGCCGACGAGCCCGCTACGGGGAGGCCCACCACCACGGCCGAGGCGTCGGTGCGCGGCATCGCCCAGCTGAACCACTACTACACGCGCTCGTTCGAGGAGTACGAGGCCAAGCGCTTCCGCGGCAGCGCTACCGGCCGCATCGACCGCCCTGCCGTGCCCTTCGACATCGAGACCATCGGGGTGGACACCTCGGCCCGACGGTTCGTCGCTCGCACGCAGGCGACGCTGGAGCGGCTGCGGGGCCTGGACGCCAAGCCCTACGCCTACGGCAGCCAGCTGGCGCTGGAGTACTTCCCGCGGCCCAACGACCTCTTCCGCTTCGGCGAGTTCGCCATCGCCAACACCGCCGCCGGCTTGGCACAGCCCAGCCGGGTGGCAGCCACGCGCCTGCGCAACCTGCACCGCGGCGTGGGCCTCATCGCCGACCTCGCCGAGAGTGGCTACCAGCCGGTTCGCGACGGACTCTCGAGCTCGATCCACACCGGCGTGCTGGTAGAGCACATGCGTGGGCGCATGGCGACCTCGCTCTCGACGGCTGGCGACCTGCCGATGATGGCGGCTGTGGGCACGCTGGCCATCCCTGATGCGGGCGCCGCAGCTCTGCTCCTGCCGGCCGGCTCCGCCGAGGTGCTGCTGCAGCTGCCGGCCGATGACCTGCTGCGCTGCTACTACCTTGGGTTCCTGGCCAGCGTGTCGGCGCCGCTGCGACTGGAGGCGGCGGTGAGTAGCGCGGGGGGAGACGCGAGCCAGCCGGTCGAGCTGCGCCTGCCGGCGTCGACTGCCGTGGCCGGCATCGTCGAGGTCGAGCCGCGGCCGGTGCACGGCGAGTGGATGCGCCTGGTCTTCGAGACCGACGCCGACGAGATCGACCTCCACGACCTCTTCGTCATCGCCACCGGCTAGATTGTGGTCATGGTGCTGAGCAAGCGCGTCGGTCGCATCCTCGGCCGGACCGCAGAGCCGAAGGTCCGTACCGCCCTCATGGAGCGGGGCCGCTTCGACGTCTGTGTCATGGCCATCCTCAAGGATGAGGCGCCAAACATGGAGGAGTGGCTCTGCCACCACATGGCCATCGGCGTCGACCACTTCTTCCTCTACGACAACGGCAGCACCGACGGGCTGCACGAGGTGCTGAAGCCCTATGCCGACCATGGTGTCGTGACCACGGTGTACTTTCCCATGCGCGGCCTGCAGCGCGACGCCAACAACCACGTGGTGCGCTTCTTCGGCGACACCACCGAGTGGATCGCCTACGTCGACATCGACGAGTTCCTCGTACCCGAGCGAGACGAGCCCATCAGCGCGGTGATGGCGCGCTACCCGGAGGCGGAGCAGGTGTTGGTGTCGCGCAAGGAGTTCTGCTATTCGGGCCACCGGACGCCACCCACGGGCCTTGTCACCGAGAGCTACCGGGAGTACAGCGAGCACGTGCCGCGGATGGGCACCAGCGAGATCCTGGCCAAGCCCATCGTGCGGCCGCGAGCGGTGGCACGCGTGGGCATCCACAACGCGCTGACGGTCCACGGCCGGACGGTCAACACCGCCGGCGAGCCCACCTCGGAGGAGGCCACGGTCATCGAGGATCCGACCTACGCCAACCTCCAGATGAACCACTACTTCACCAAGTCGCGCGTCGAGTTCGAGGCCAAGCGCAGCCGCGCCACGACCTCCACGCACGCCTTCCAGCTGCCCGATGTGCCATTCGACATCCCGGGCCAGGTCGACCACGTCATCGACCGCTGGCAGCCCCGCACCCGGGAGCTGATGCTGGAGATGCGCACGCTCGCGCGCAGCCCGTCACGCTACGGCAGCAAGCTGCGCCTGAAGGGCTTCCCCAGCAGCGACATGTTCGGCCAGGAAGCGGGCGCCATCGTGTCCAATGAGGTCGCAGGGCTGACCGAGGCGCGCAAACGGCGCTCCTTCGGCTCGCTGCCGATGCCCGGCGTGCGAGGCGCCATGGCGCGTGCGGAGGACCATGGCTACCAGCCTGCAGCCCGGCGCTTCCTGGACTCGGCGCACATCAGGCAGCAGATGGCCTGGCTGGAAGCCGAGGTGACCTGGGAGGTGGCCGCCGGCGACCACGGCCTGGTGGTCGAGGGTGGCACGCTCGAGGGTGGTGATGTGCCGGTCGTGCGCAGCCACGGCGGTGCTGTCTCGCTGCTCTTCCCGGTCGCCGGGCCTGAGCTCCGCTGCCACGCGCTCGCCTACGTGCTGCGTGTCGATACCGCCGAGCGGGCCGCTACGGTCACGGTCGACGTGGCCGCGCGCGAGGGAGGGGAGTGGCGCAGCGCGGCAGCGTTCGAGATGCCCGGCGGGGGCACGTACATCGGCCTGCTGGCGCTGGAGAAGCAGCCACGCACCATCGACGCGGTGCGCGTCTCGCTCGATGGCGTGCTGGCCGTGGCGATCTACGACCTGGCGCTGTTGACCTTCGGCTGAGCCCGGTTGCGGCCGCCGCTGGGGGTGGCGCCGCGGATGCGGCCGAGCGAGACCCAGGCCTCGGGATCGTCGGCCAGCTCGGCCACGCGTGGTGGCAGCCGGCCATCTCGCAGGTGCGCCAGGGTGGTGGTTTCCAGGATGTCGCGCAGAGCCGCCCGCACGGCGATCCAGACGTCGGTCACAGGTTCGGCCGCGCCGGGGTAGTCCATGTTCTCGGGACGGTCCCCACGCACGTTGGCCAGCGGTCCATCGACGGCGCGGATGACGTCGGCGAGGCTGATCTCCTCGGCCGGACGCGCCAGCGTGTAGCCGCCGTCCGGACCGCGCTGGCTTCTCACGATACCGGCGTGCTTGAGCTCGAGCAGGATGGTTTCGAGGAACTTGGCCGGGATGTCCTGGGCCTCGGCGATGCGATCGGCCTTCACCGGCGCATCGGTCGCGGTCGCCAGCTCGGCGGCGGCCCGGGCAGCGTAGTCGGCCTTGGCTGAGACTCTCATGACGCCACCATTGTCCCCTATGTCAGTCGGAAATGTGAGCGTGGCGTGACGCGACCGTCACACACGCCCTTGTCCGGGCCGACCGGTGTTGCTACGCTGACGGCAGCACGAAACCGACCAGCGCGTCGGAAGTCGGAACGGAGGTCTGCAGCGCGTGAAGCAGGAGCGAAGCACCCGACGGCGCGAGCGTATCCTCGATGCCGCCTTCACGGTCTTCAGTCAGCGCGGCTATCGCCACGCCGGCGTGGACGAGGTCGGGCGCCAGGCCGAGACGAGCAAGGGCGGCGTCTACTTCCACTTTCCGACCAAGGAGTCGCTCTTCCTGGAGCTGCTGCGGACCACGGCCGACCGCCTCGTGGGCAAGGTCGAGCGGTCGATGGCGGACATCGACGACCCCATCGAGCGAGCCGATGTGGCGTTGCGCACGGTCCTGGGGGTGTTCGCCGGCCACCGCACGATGGCCCGGTTGTTCCTCATCGATGCGGTCGGTGCCGGCTCGGAGTTCCAGGCCGAGCTGCAGCGGCTCCACCAGCGCTTCGGCGGGCTCATCGCCGAGCAGCTGGACGCAGCTGTGGCAGAGGGCATCATCCCGCCGATCGACACGCAGGTGGCAGGCATGGCCTGGTTCGGCGCCCTCAACGAGGTGGTGATGCGCTGGCTCATGGACGAAGGTCGGGGCCGTCTCGAGGACACCTACCCGACGCTGCGAGCGATCCTGCTGCGAAGCGTGGGCATCCCCGAGGACCGCATCGCCGCGCTCGCGAACCCGTGACGCTGACCCGTCCGGCGACGCTGGACACGCTGGCTGCACGGCTGCGAGGGGCAGCAGCCTCGCAGGCACCGGGCACGCTGCTGACAGTGACCTCGCGGGTGGAGCCGGTCGAGCCGCTGGCTCTCTACGCCGCGGCGGCCGGGATGGGCGCATCGCTCTGGCTGCAGCCGGACAGCGGCTTCGCCCTGGTGGGCATCGGTGAGGCCTGGGCCGCTCGACCCCCTGCAGGCCCGGATCGCTTCGACGCGGTCTCGGAGGCCTGGTCGGCGCTGCTGCGGAGCGCGCTGATCGACAGCGACGGCCCCCGCGGCAGCGGTCCGGTGCTCCTGGGCGGCTTCAGCTTCGACGATGCACCCGCTCCATCAGCGCTGTGGCAGGGCTTCGAGCCGGCTTGCCTGGCGCTGCCGTCGCTGCTGTCGACCACGACTGCCGAAGGTACCTGGCTGACGCTCTCCTGGCGCGTCGGTGCCTCCCCGTCCCCCGAGCGCATGGTCCGCGCCTGGGAGGCGGTGAACCAGTCTGCCGGGGAGCGGGCGGCGCAGCCGGTGGGGGAGGCCGAGGTGGGGATATCGACGCCCAGCCTGCGCGTGGTCGGACACCGGCCCGAGCCATCCGCCTGGCGCGACTCGGTGGCACGACTGGCTGGTGCGGTCGGCCGCGGCCGACTCGACAAGGCGGTCCTCGCCCGACGGGTGGACCTCGTCGCGAACAGGGACATCGACGTGCCCGCGGTACTCGCCCGGCTGGCGACGTCGGCACCCGAGTCCACGCTCTTCGCCGTCTCGCGTGGCATGCGGTGCTTCGTGGGCGCGACACCGGAGCGCCTCGTCAGCCTTGCCGGGCGCGAGCTGCGCACGATGGCGATGGCCGGCTCGGCGCGACGGATGGCGGATGCCACCGTCGATGACGCGGTCGCGCATGGGCTGCTTCGGAGCGACAAGGAGCAGGAAGAGCATGCCGTGGTCGTGGCCATGCTGCGCGAGGCGCTGGCGCCGCTGACCGAGCGACTGGACGTGGCAGCGCGGCCCGAGATCGTGCGGCTGCGTCATGTCCAGCACCTCGTCACGCCCATCACCGGGCGGCTGCGCGATGATGCCGACGTGCTCGCGTTGGTGCAGCGCCTGCACCCCACGCCGGCCGTCGGGGGCACTCCCCGCCAGCTTGCGCTCGAGCTCATCGCCGAGGAGGAGCCCATCGAGCGCGGCTGGTATGCCGCTCCCCTGGGCTGGGTCGACCACCGCGGTGATGGCGAGTTCGTGGTGGCGCTGCGATCGGGGGTCGTGCACGGGCGCGAGGCTTCGCTCTTCGCCGGCTGCGGCATCGTGGCCGATTCGGATCCCGAGCGAGAGTGGGACGAGTCGTCGGCCAAGCTGCAGGCGCTGGGCTCGGCCCTGGGGCAGCTGGCGCTGTGAGCGAGTACGTGACACCCGCAGCCCCGCTGCGGGCCATCGCCGAGGCGCTCGTGCGTGCCGGCGTGCGCGATGTGGTCATCTGTCCGGGTTCCCGCTCGACACCGCTGGCGCTGGCGCTTCGAGCGGCTCCGGGCCTGCGTTGCTGGGTCCATCTCGATGAGCGTGCCGGCGCCTTCTTCGCGCTCGGGGCGTCGAAGGCCGCGCGGCGCCCGGCCGCCATCCTGGCGACGTCGGGCACGGCGGTGGTGAACTTCGCCCCGGCCGTGACCGAGGCCCGCTACGGTCGTGTCCCGCTCATCCTGCTGACCGCGGACCGGCCTCCCGAGCTGCAGGGGCGTGGAGCACCCCAGACCATCGACCAGTCGGGCCTCTACGGGCGGCACGCCAAGTGGTCGGTCGACCTGCCCGTGCCCGAGGCGACGGGGCTGTCCGCGGCACACGCCCGCGACGTGGTCACGCGAGCCGTGGCCCTCGCCGTGGCCGCGCCGGCCGGTCCGGTCCAGTTGAACGTGCCACTGCGCGAGCCGCTCCTGCCAGCGGGGTCGCTGGCGGGCGCGGCGGGCGCGGCAGTCGCGGAGGATGGGCCGCCGGGTCAGCCGGTGCCGGTGCAGCCGGCCGATGTCGACGTCGCGGCAGCGGCCATCGCCGCGGCGCGGCGCGGGCTCATCGTGTGTGGACCGCTGGACGCACCCGGGTTCGCCGTGGCCGTGACGCGCCTGGCTGCGGCGAGCGGCTTCCCCGTCATCGCCGATGGGCTGTCGAACGTCCGCTGCGGGAGACACGACCGATCCCAGGTCGTCGCGCACCACGATGCCCTGCTGCGCTCGGACGCGGTCCGGCGCTGGCCCGCTCCCGACCTGGTACTGCGTTTCGGGGCGCCACCCGTCTCGAAGGTGCTGGACGGGCACCTGGGTTCGCTCCGCGCCCGCCAGCTGCTCGTCGACGATGGCGCCGGCTGGGAGCGCCCGCCGGAGCCGCGGCTGATCACCGCCGACCCGGTGCTGTTCGCCGAGCGCGTGGCGACGGCGCTGCCCTCCCGGGCATCGACGGGTGACTGGCTGCGGCGCTGGCAGGCCGCCGACGCCGCCGCCGCGGCCGCGCTGGCCGACTGGCGAGCCGGTCGCAAAGGGCCTTTCGAGGGGGCCATCTTCGAGTCGCTACCGGCGGCCGTGCCGGACGGCGCCATCGTGGTGGCCGGCAACAGCATGCCCGTGCGTGACCTGGATGCCTTCCTGCCCACGTCCGAGCGGCAGGTCCGCTGCCTGGGCAACCGCGGCGCCAACGGCATCGACGGCCTGCTCTCGACCGCGCTGGGCATGGCTGCCGCGCAGGAGCGACCGGTGCTGGCGGTCGTTGGCGACCTCAGCTTCCTCCACGACCTCAACGCGCTCATCTCCGCTCGCCGCCTGCGCCTCGATGCCACCATCGTGCTGGTGAACAACGACGGCGGCGGCATCTTCTCCTTCCTGCCACAGGCATCCGCGGACCTGCCCGGATGCGGCCTGCCGGCCCACTATGAGGAGCTCTTCGGCACGCCCCATGGCATGGAGCTCGGCCCGCTGGTGCGTGCCCTGGGCGCCGAGCACGAGCCGGCCGATGACGACGCTCACGCCCTTGCCTCCGTGCGCGACTCGATGGGGCGTCCGGGTGTGCAGGTGGTGGAGGTGCGTACCGACCGCACCCGTAACGTCGAGACGCACGCCGAGGCGCTGGCGGCTGTCACACGTGCCGTCGAGGGCATGGCATGAGCCTGAACGTGCTGGTGACCGGAGACGGACCGGCGATGCTGCTGCTGCACGGCTTCACCGGCAGCGCGCGGTCGTGGAGCGAGCACCTCGAGGCCTGGTCGTTGGACCACCGCATCATCGCGCCGGACCTCCTCGGGCACGGCGGCTCTGAGACCCCCATCGACCCAAGTCGCTACACCCTCGAGCGACAGGCCGACGACTTGGCCGGGCTGCTGCGCCTGCTCGACGTCGGGCGAGCGGACATCGTGGGCTACTCCATGGGTGCCCGCCTCGCGCTGGTGATGGCGCTGGCGCATCCCGGCCTCGTGGGGCGCCTGGTCCTGGAGAGTCCGTCCGCGGGCATCGTCGACGCCGTCGCGCGCTCGGCGCGCCGGCAAGCGGACGAGCGCCTCGCCCGCATCCTCGAGCGCGACGGCATCGAGGCGTTCGTGGCTGGCTGGG
Source organism: Anaerolineae bacterium (assembly GCA_035464455.1). Classification (GTDB taxonomy): domain Bacteria; phylum Chloroflexota; class Limnocylindria; order Limnocylindrales; family CSP1-4; genus JAFMJV01. The sequence continues at coordinate 7,516 of DATHSE010000223.1, forward strand.
AGGCGCAGCCGCTGTTCGCCAGCC
>DATHSE010000224.1:0-2358 GCA_035464455.1 Anaerolineae bacterium
CGCGCTGACGAGCACGGCGCGTCGCCTTGGGCTCCACCGCCGGCGCCACCTGCGCTACGGCGACCTCGGGGTACTGGGACCCGATGATGTCGATGGCCGCATCGATGTCGGCGTCCGTGGCTGGCTGAGGCACGGCCGGCACTGCGGCGGCCGGCGCATCGCCCGTCTTGCGGGAGCGGTCGGGCCCCTGGCCACCAGGTCGGTGGCTGGAGCGGCTGGCGCGAGCCCGTCTGGCCACGTGATCTCCTCATCGAACGGATTGCGGAACCGGGGAGGAGGATAGCACCGGGGGTGCCGACATCGCCCGTGGCCGCTGCTACGATCGCAGCATGGAGGGAGCAGCGGTCATCCTCGCCATCGTCGCCCTGGCCATGGCCGGCGGCGCGGCTGCGCTGGTCTTGCGCTGGCGACAGCGGGACCTCGACGTCTCGCCGGGCGGCTCGCGCATGATCGCGCTGGAGCGACGCGTCGCCCAGCTCGGCCAACGATTGGAGGTGCTCGAGTCGGAGGCGGACGCACAGCGTGCCGGCTCGGGTGATGCCGCCGCGCCGATCCGCAGCAGCTCAGCTGGCGCGGCGGCCATCTCGCGCATCGGGCTGGTGCGGTTCGATGCCTTCAGCGACACCGGGGGCGCGCAGTCGTTCGCGCTGGCCCTGGTCGACGATGACGGCGACGGTATCGTGCTGACCAGCCTTCACTCGCGGCCCAGTACTCGTGTCTACATCAAGACGATCCGGCGAGGCGTGGCCGACGCACCCCTCTCCGGCGAAGAGGAGCAGGCACTGCGGGAGGCGGGCATCACTCCCTGATGCTGTGACACCCGAGCTGTCACGGGCGGCCGCCAGGCTACGCCCCGATGACAGCCAGTAGCCTGCCGGCAAACCCAAGCCTCCCGTCGCACGTCGACGGCGACCGCAGCACCCCGGTCGCCATCGACGGTGTGCGTGACCTGCTGAAGGGCCTTGACCGGCGCCAGCGCCAGGCGGTCGCCCACGCTGATGGCCCGCTGCTCGTGGTCGCCGGTCCCGGTACCGGCAAGACGGAGGTGATCACCCGGCGCGTGGCCTGGCTCATCGCCAGCAAGCGGGCACGCCCATCGGAGATCCTGGCGCTGACCTTCACCGAGCGTGCGGCCGAGCAGATGCAGGCCCGCATCGACCTGCTCGTACCCTACGGCCAAGCGGACACGGCCATCCACACCTTCCACGCCTTCGGCGACTGGCTCTTGCGCGAGCATGGTCACACCATCGGTCGGACGGACGACCCACGGGTGATCGGTCGCTCACAAGCCATCGTGCTGCTGCGAGACCACGTCTTCGATCTCGGCCTCGATCGCTACCTGCCACTCGCGGACCCTACGCGCTTCCTGGGAGCACTGGTCGACCTCTTCGGGCGGGCCAAGGAGGAGGGCATCGACCCTCCAGCGTTGGCAGCCTACGCAGCGGAGCTCGAGGCGGGCTCGCGAGCGGCACTCGAGGGGACACAGCACGCAGCCGCACGTGAGGCGCTGGCGGGCCTGCTCGATGAGGCCTCGGCCCACGCCGAGCTGGCGCGGGCGTACGCGGCCTACCAGCGACTGCTCACGGAGCGGTCGCTGGTGGACCACGGTGATCAGGTGGCGGAGGCGGTTCGGCTGCTCGATGAGCGCCCGGCCGTCCGGTCGGCGCTGCAGCGGCGCTTCCACTACATCGTGGTGGACGAGGCGCAGGACGCCAACCCGCAGCAGCACCGGCTCGTCCGCCAGATCGCCGGCGCCCGGGGCAACGTCATGTTCGTCGGTGATGACGACCAGGCGATCTACTCGTTCCGAGGTGCGGTAGGCCAAGGCCTGGCCGGGCTCGAGGACCTGTACGACGGTCTCGAGGACGTCGTCCTGCGTCGCAACTACCGTTCACGCAAGCCCATCCTGGAAGCAGCTCGGCGGCTCATCCGTCACAACGACCCCGACCGACTGGAGGTCCAGCGTGGCCTGGACAAGAGTCTCACCGCCGTGCGTCGCGCGCGTCGGCCGGCGATGGTGCTCCATCGTGCCTACCGCACGGCAGCCGACGAAGCCGACGCGGTGGCGGAGGACATCCGGCGACGGCTGGCCCGGGGCAGGGCCCCCGGCACGATGGCGGTGCTGGTGCGAACCAACGCTGACGCCGTGCCGGTACTGGCGAGCCTGGACGTGCTCGGCATCCCGCGACGCTTCTCCGGAGCCTCAGGCCTGCTGGCGCACCGGGATGTGCGCGACGTGCTGAGCCTCATGCGCGTCCTCCACGAGCCGTCCTCATCAGAGGACCTCTATGCCGTCATGAGCGCAGCACCCTACGGGCTCGGCGGTGAGGACCTCACGCGCATCTGTGAGCTTGCCAG
>DATHSE010000225.1:0-1791 GCA_035464455.1 Anaerolineae bacterium
GCACCGGCCACGTCCAGACCGGTGGCGGTCTCGATGCCCTCCAGTCCGGGCGACGAGTTGACCTCCATCACGAGCAGTCCGTCCTTGCCCTCGAGCATGTCCACCCCGGCCATGCGCAGGCCCATGATCTGCGCCGCCCGCACGGCCGTCCTCTCATAGTCCGGGTTCAGCGTCACCTTCTCGGTGGTGCCGCCGCGGTGCAGGTTGGAGCGGAACTCGTCGCCCACCGCGCTGCGACGCATGGCTGCCACGACGCGATCGCCCACGACCAGGGCGCGGATGTCCCTGCCCCCGGACTCGGCGACGAACTGCTGGATGAGCACGTTCTGGCGCGTGCTGTGGAGGGTCTCCACGATGGCCTCGGCCACGCGGTTGTTGGGTGCGAGGATGACGCCGATGCCCTGCGTGCCCTCCAGCAGCTTGATCACCACCGGCGCGCCGCCGACCCGCTCGATGGCTGCTCGTACGCCGTTGCGGTCGTGGACGAAGGCCGTGGCGGGCATGCCGATGTCGTGTCGCGAGAGGAACTGGATCGCCCGCAGCTTGTCGCGCGAGTTGGTGATGCCATTGGCCGTGTTCGGCGTATACACGTCCATCTGCTCGAACTGGCGCACCACCGCGGAACCGAAGTAGGTGATCGACGCGCCGATGCGCGGGACGATGGCGTCGTAGTCGGAGAGTGGCTTGCCGCGGTATTGCAGGTCCGGGTCGCCCCTCGACAGATCGATGGCGAAGCGCATCGTATCGAGCACGCGACAGCGATGGCCGCGCACGAGCGCAGCCGCCTTCAGGCGCCGTGTGCTGTAGGCGCCCGGAGCTCGCGACAGGATGGCGACCTTCACGCTTGCTCCCCGGCGGCGAGGTGGACGAGGGCATCGTACCGGTGCGCCAGCAGCTCGTCGGTGGTGGTGTGCCGGCCCGGATCGGCCAGACCAGCCGAGTCGGAGTCTGCACCTGGGGTGCGTTTCATGCCCGGCCTCGGTTGCGACGGCGGATCTCCCGTGGCGGCCGGCCACCGAGATAGGAGCGCGCGGGATCGACGAGGTAGGCGCGTCGCAACGCCTGCCGACCGATGAGCATGCGGAAGCCCATCTCATCGCGAGGGGTGAGGGTCGCCTCGATGGGCACGACGCGGTCGGCCAGCCTGATGGTGGTCAGGACCACCGGCCGCAGGTGCAGCGACCCGGACGAGCTGCGCACCGCACGATGCTCGAGCAGTGGCGCATCGACCACCACTGGGTCGGCCGACGTGTCCTGCCATGGATGGATGGTGAAGCGGACCCAGGGCCCGTCGGTGTGGTCGATGATCTTGGCGTCGAAGGCGTGCAGGGCCGAGGTCCGCGCACCGGTGTCGATCTTGGCCTTGATCCAGGGCACGCCCCACTCGGGCAGGGACACCCACTCGCGCCAGCCGATGGTGGTAGGGGAAGCGTGGTGGCGAGGCGTGGTCATCGCTCGCGACTGCCTCGCGCCTCGGTCACGTCAGCTGCACCAGCAGCAGGCTGGCCAGGCTGAGCGCGAGGAAGAACCCGCAGATGTCCGTGATGGTGGTGAGTATCGGACCCGAGGCCACCGCGGGGTCGACGCCGAGTCGCTTGAGCAGCAGGGGAACGGTGCCGCCGATCGAGACCGCGATGAGGGTGTTGAGCGCCAGCGTCACGCCCACCACCAGACCCAGCCAGGGATTGCCGTCCCAGATGGTCGCGACGGCACCGATGAGCAGGCCCAGGGCGGCACCGTTGATGAGCCCGACCGAGATCTCCTTGAGCCAGACGCGGCCAACCTCGTACG
>DATHSE010000226.1:0-4706 GCA_035464455.1 Anaerolineae bacterium
CGAGGGGCAGCTCGACGACCGTATCCACCGGCAGCTCGCCGCCCGGCCAGCGCACGGCCGGATAGTTCACCACCACCGGCGTCTCCTCCACCGTGAGCCGACCATCCGCCCGGGCAGCATCGATGTCGGCCACCGATTCGAGGCGGAAGGGGTCACCTGCGAAGCGGACGTTGGCGACCTCGTAGAGTGGCGTGAAGTCATCGCGACCAGGTCCCGTCGAGAGTACCGGCAGCTGGCCGTCGGCCGCCGTGTCGAAGAGATAGATCCGGCCGGTCCCGGCGGGGACCGATCGGGCAGCGGCAAGCAGCGGCGCGAAGACCAGTCCCTCGCTGTCGGCGAAGGTCAGGTCGCTGGCGTCGGTGCGGATGAACCAGATGGGCTCACCGTCGAGGCGGCCTTCGTGCATTCGGAAGGTCACCCAGCCTCCATTCCAGGCGAAGTCCCCTTGAAGCCGATAGTCGAGGACGTCCCTGACCAGCACGGTCGCGGAGCTGTCAGAGGCCGGGCTCGGGCTGGTCACCTGCAAGGCAGCCGCTGCCGTGGGTTCCTGTGCGAACACGGCGCGGGGCAGGACACTGGCGAGCGCGAGCGTGCCCGCTGTCGCGGCTGAGATCCGAAGGAAGCTGCGACGGGTCAGGGATGGCCGATAGGTCTCCATCGAATGCTCTCCTGGCTGTGCGGACGGTGACGCCCGGAGGTTCCACGCCGGCCCCTCGATGCGTCTGTGGCCAGGGTTACAGACGCAGCCCTCAACCATCGAGTCATGCCTTCGTCATCAGCGCCGCCTGCCCCGCCGGCGAGGCAGCTGCCTGTCCGCCGGGCGCGCAGGAGCCAGCGGTGGTGCTGACCGGATGACGATCACCGTGGAGCCTCGGTCGCAGCTGGGCGCCAGGGGGATCCCACGGGTGACCGCCGCGCAGATGGCGGAGGTCGACCGTCTCGCCAGCGACGAGTACGGTATCGGCATCCTGCAGATGATGGAGCAGGCCGGATCGCACCTGGCCGAGGTCGTCCGGCACGAGCTCGGTGGCGACCTCGTGGGGCGCTCCGTCGTGGTCGCGGTGGGCTCCGGCAACAACGGTGGTGGCGGGTTGGCCGCCGCCCGGCACCTCTCCAACCGCGGGGCGGAGGTGCGCGTGGTACTGGCCCGCCCGGCGATGCGCTCGAGCGAGGCCTCCCGAGGTCAGCTGGCGACGCTGCTCGCGATGGCCATCGACTGCTGCGTGGCGACGTACGACGTCTCGGACGACGAGCTCGCCGCCGCGATGGGCACCGCCGACACCGTCGTCGACGCCATCGTGGGCTACGACCTCGGCGGTCCCCCGCGGGACGACGTCGCGCGGCTGATCGGTCACGTCGTCGACGCCCGTCGTCCGGTCGTCAGCCTCGACCTGCCATCCGGCCTTGACCCGGACTCGGGCATGGTCTCCGGCATCGCGGTCACGGCAGCCGCCACGATGACGCTGGCACTGCCCAAGCCCGGCCTGTTCACAGCCGAAGGCCCTCGGCACACCGGCCGGCTCTACCTCGCCGACATCGGTCTGCCGCCCAGTCTGTACCATGGACTCGGCCTCGACGTGGGATCCCTCTTCGCCACCGGCCGCATCATGCGGGTGCACCAGGACCGATGACCAGCACGCTCCGCCCATCGTCGCTCTCGGAGAAGCTGGGGCTGCTCAGCGAGGTCGCGCTCTTCGCGGGGCTGTCGGAGGAAGACATCGCGGACATCGGCCATTCCACGACGATGACGCACTGCACGCGCGGTCAGCAGATCCTCTCTCCGGACGATCCGCCCGAGCGCATCCACATCGTCAAGAAGGGGCGCGTCCGGGTCTACCGCATCACGTCCGATGGCAAGCAGCTGACGCTGGACATCCACGACAAGGGCACCATCCTCGGTGACATGCAGCTGCTGGGCCAGGACCGCCTCCCGGAGGCCTACGCGGAGGCCATCGACGATGCGGTCATCTGCACCATCACCCCCGGCGAGCTGCGCCGCCTCATCGAGCGCCACCCGCTCATCGGGGTGAACATCATCGCGCACCTGACGCGCCGGCTCGATGCCGCCGAGCGGGAGCTGGAGGCCATGGCCTACCACCGCGTCGACCAGCGCCTGGCCCGCAAGCTGCTCGACCTCGGCCAGCGGTTCGGGGTCAAGACCGAGCGGGGGACGCTGATCCAGGCACGGCTGACCCAGCAGGAGCTGGCCGAGATGATCGGCACCACGCGCGAGACGCTGGCGCACACGCTGGGCGACTTCCGGCGCAGCGGCCTCATCGACACCGAGCGCCACCAGGTGGTCATCCGGGATGCGGAGCGGCTGAGCGGCATCGCGGAGGGTGACGAAGACTGACGGCCGTTCAGCTCAGCAGGCCACCGATGGTGAGCCAGTAGTAGACGATGTACATGCCGGCGATGAACAGGAAGGCAGTGCCCAGCGGATCGGCGTAGCGCATGGCCTTCTTGAGCCAGCGCTGCATGGACTCGCGGAAGAGCGCCACCGCCAGCGTGAGCGATGAGATGACGAAGCCCATGCCGAGGCCGTAGAGGATCATCTGCGCGAGCGTGTCCCCGATGCTGGCCGTGGCCAGGGAGCCGCCCAGGACTGCGAGGAAGATGGGCAGCGTGCAGCTCAAGGACGCGATGCCGTACGTCAGGCCGAAGAGGAGATAGCCACGTGGCCCGGTGCTGCCCGCCCCGAGCCGCGCGGACAGCTGCTCCGGCGCAGCACTGTAGAGCAGGCCGCCTCCGAGCCGATATGCGCCGGCGCCGATCAGCAGGACGCCCACCACCAGGCCGACCATCGGGAAGATGTCCGTGACGGCCTGGCCGCCGGCCCCGATCAGCAGTCCCACCGAGGCGAAGAGCACGATGAAGCCTGCCGTGACCGCGAGGGCGATGAGCCCGGCCGTGGCCAGCCGCCGGCCCAGGCGGGGCGCCTCGCCACCGGCGACGTTCCGCCCGAGCAGCAGGCCGATGTAGGCCGGCAGCAGCGCGAAGCCGCAAGGGTTCGTGGCCGAGGCCATGCCGGCGGCGAAGGCGAAGCCGAAGGGCAGCAGGAGGCCGACGTCACCGAGTGCCGTGCTCGAGGCCCCCGAGGCGCTCTCCACGAGCGGGTTGAGCCCGCCGCCGGGGTCGCTGGTCAGGATGGCGAGGAGAACGGCCGCCACCAGGCTGCCGAGGCCGATGAGCGCGGGCCGGAGCCAGCGCCGGGCGACTGGCGCCATGCTGCCGGCGAAGCTGTCGCGCGGGTCCCGGCTCTGCGCGGTCTCGCTCATGACGTCGCGTCGATCGCCTCGCGGACGCGGCCCTCGAAGGCCTGCTCCGTCAGCAGCCCGGTGTGGCGAGCGACGACCTCGCCGTCGCCGTCGTAGAAGATGGTCGTGGGCATGCCCAGCACGTCGTTGTCCTGCACGGCCCTGGCATCGAGGGCGTAGGCCGTCGGGTAGCTGATGTCCAGCTCCTCGAGCAGCTCGATGGCGCTCTCGCGCGTGCCCAGCCCGATGAAGGGGCCGATGTCGACGCCCACCAGCAGGAACTCGTCGGCGTAGCGGTCATACACCGCCTGGAAGTCGGGCATCTCGGCCCGGCAGGGCGGACACTGGCCGGCCCAGAAGTTCAGGACCACGGGAGTGCCGGTGCCGAGCAGCTGACTGAAATCGAGCTCCTCCGCGCCCAGGGTGTCGGCGCCGCGGTAGACCACGATGGGGAAGGCGCCCTCGCTCTCGACCGCTGCGTCCGGCGCTGGGGTGGCAGCACCGCCAGCAGCAGCATCAGCAACAGCGGTGGCGTCGTGGCCGGTCCCGGTCGGCTCGGACCGGTCCAGCCCGAGCGCCACCACACCGGCCAGCACGGCCCCGACCGCGAGGATGCCGACGAGCGCAAGCCGGCGCCCTCGCTGGAGGTGCGTGGAAGTGTCGGGGCCGGCGCTGCGGCCGTCGCGACCTCGTGTCGATCGATCGGCCATGTCAGCCCTCCTCGCCGCTGGAGCCGCCGGCGGCCGACGGCTCCCAGATGCGGGTGTCGGGGTTGAAGGCGGCCCAGGAGAACCACAGGTGGTCGCCACTCACGACGCGCTCCAGCTGCGTGCCCGCGAGGGGGCCCTCGGTCGCGAGCCCGGTGATGGACCAGGTGGAGCCGGTCTCACGGTCGGTGATGGGCGTGCCCGGAGGCCCCAGGCGCTCGAACGTCAGCCCCTGGTCATCCGCGATGGGTCGGTAGACGCCGGTGGTGCCCACGTCCGCGCCCTCGTCGATGGCGCTGCTGTCGAGGGCAGAGCGGGTGCCCGGTGCCCAGAAGACGACGATGGGCTCGCCGCCGACCGTCTCGTGCACCGCACCGACCTCCGAGAGCTCCGGATAGGCGAAGGCGATGGCGTCGCTGCCCTCGCCGACGGTGGCCACGCGCTCCTTGGGCGCGATGCGCCCGTCGGCGGTGCCGAAGAAGAGGAAGGGCGACTCGTCCGCCCGGTCGTAGCCGGGGTCGGGGTGGCGGCCGTAGGAGCGATCGAAGCCGGTGTCGCGGCTGAGGACGTCGCCATCGGGGTAGGTGGCCTCGAACTGGTCGAGCGAGACGATCTGCGCGGGCAGGAACTCGAGCTGGGTGCCCATCAGCTCGCCCACGATGCCCGTGCCGGTGGCCTGCTGCCACCACGATTCGGTCTGGCGGTCGTACATGATGAGGTTGCTGAAGAGCAGGTTGCCGCT
>DATHSE010000227.1:0-5304 GCA_035464455.1 Anaerolineae bacterium
CGACACCCCGAACAGCTCGTCCTCGACCGGACGACGCTCGATCTCCTGTGCCGCGACGGTGGTCACGGTGGCCACCAGGGACAGGCCCAGGGACAGGCTGATGGCCAGCAGCGGGCGCAGGTTCACGCGGGTTCCTCCTGGGGCGATCGGTAGGCGATGACATCTACGTGCTCGAGCGTGATGAGGCCCTCCCCCGCCATGGCATCGATGTCCGGCAGCACGGCGCGCAGGCGGTCCTCACGATCGACCACCTCGATCAGGATGGGCAGCGTGGCGCCGGCGATGCCGCGCTCGCGCGGCGTGACGATGGCTTCGTAGAGGGTCATGCCGCTATCGTCGCACCGTCGCCGATGGGGCGTGTGGCGCCCTAGACTGACCCCCTTGTCATCGAACGGAAGGAGGAGGGATGTCCGCGAGCCTGCCGACGGGCCAGCCTGGCCGCATCGCCGTGGTGACCGGCGCGAGCCGTGGGCTGGGCCAGGCGTTCACCCTGGGTCTCGCCGAGCGGGGCGACCGCGTGGTCGCCGTGGCACGCTCCGCCGAGCAGCTGCGCCAGACCGAGCGACTGGCCGCACGGGCCGCCGGCCTCGTGGTCGGCATCGCCTGTGATGTGTCCGACCATCGCGCGGTGGCGGCGTTGAAGCACGAGGTCAACGAGCGGCTGGGGGCGCCCTCCATCCTCGTCAACGCCGCCGGGATCTTCGGGCCCATCGACCTCATCCGCGATGCCGACCCGGTGCAATGGCAACGCACGATCATGGTCGATGCGGTGGCTGCGTTCTTCACCATCAACGCCTTCGTGGGCGACATGCTCGACGCTGGCTGGGGTCGCATCGTCAACGTGACCTCGGCCGCATCACTACACCCACCGGGACCGGTCAACAGCGCCTATGGCACGGCCAAGGCAGCCCTCAACCAGCTCACCAGACACCTGGCGGCCGAGGTCGCCGGCAGTGGCGTCACGGCCAACGTCATCCATCCCGGCGACGTGAAGACGGCCATGTGGGCCGACATCCGCGAGCGCGTGGCGGGCATGGGCGCGGTGGCGGAGAACTATGTCGCCTGGGCCGACTGGGTCGAGGCGACCGGGGGCGACCCACCCGAGAAGGCGGTGGCGTTGGTGCTGCGACTCACCTCGGAGGCGGGTGGCACCACCAACGGCGAGTTCTGCTGGATCGATGATCCACTCCAGGCGCCCATCGCGAGCTGGGAGCCACCCGTGGATGAGCGCCCTTGGCTGGATGACTGAGGGCGGTCATCGGCTCGTCATCGCGCTGGCGTAGCCTGCCGGCATGAGCGATGAGAGACCACCCGCAGCGCCGACGACCGAGCAGGAGTGGCGGCAGCGACTCACACCCGAGCAGTACCGTGTCCTGCGCGAGAAGGGCACTGAGCGCGCCTTCAGCGGCGAGTACGTCAACGAGAAGCGCTCGGGCCTCTATCGCTGCGCCGGCTGCGGCGCAGAGCTCTTCGCCTCCGACACGAAGTATGACTCCGGGTCGGGCTGGCCCAGCTTCTGGCAGCCGGCCGAGCCTGGCGCCATCGCCTACGAGACCGACAGCTCGTTCGGCATGGTCCGCACCGAGGTGATGTGCGCCGGCTGCGGCGGGCACCTGGGCCACGTCTTCGACGTCGGGCCCAACCCCACGGGCCAGCGCTACTGCATCAACTCGGCGTCCCTGCAGCTGGACCCTGACGAGGCGTAGCCGCCACCAGCGATACCGATCCTGCGTTCCCGGCGCTCAGGCCTGGTGGTAGATCTCCCGTGCCGTGATGTTGCGCCCATCCGCGCCGACGAAGGTGGTGATGACACCTTCGAGCGCGGCGCCCCAGCGGGCGGCTGCTGCGGTGGCGTTGACCCGATCGATGACGCTGTCGAGGTCGGGGTAGAAGTGGCCGAAGTAGACCACGTGCGCCCCACGCCGGAAGCCGGTGTAGTCGCGGTAGCCGGCCTTGGCGATCGCCTGCAGCATCTCCGGCCATGGCTCCGCGTGGAGCTGGTCGTAGCGGTCGGACTTGTGGGGGTCGATGACGAGGCTGAAGAGGCCACGCTCGAAGGATCCCTCTGGGGTCGGCGCGTCGGTGTGGAAGATCTCGTCGTACCAGATCTGGCCACCTTCGGGCGCCTCGATCTCGGCGATGACGTCGCGGAACTGGTGACCCCAGCGCTGGTTGACGACGCCCTTGCCGGCGCGGGAGAAGGCGGTGGCGCGGTCCGGCTCGGCCTCGGCGTACCACCATACGTCGGTGCCACGCCGGAAGCCGGTGACATTGCTCAGCCCGGCATCGGTCATACCGCGGGCAACCGCCCCGGGCACCTGCTGGTGGATACGGTCGTAGCGATCCTCCGTGCCGGGGAAGAGACGGAGATAGTAGAGGCTGCGTTCCATCGTGCAGCCATCGTAGTCCGGCTGCCGCCGTTGCCGCCACAGGGCGGCACACGACCGCTCCGCGCGTGACGACGAAACGGGCGCCGGTGGCCCGGCGCCCGTTCCAGGAACAGCGTGACCGCGGTCAGACGAACAGCGGTCCGAAGATGAGCGAGACGACGGCCATCAGCTTGAGCAGGATATTGATGGACGGGCCGGAGGTGTCCTTGAAGGGGTCGCCGATGGTGTCGCCCACCACGGTAGCCGCGTGGGCCGGAGAGCCCTTGCCGCCGAACTGGCCGGCTTCGACCCACTTCTTGGCGTTGTCCCAGGCGCCGCCGGTGTTGGCCATGAAGAGGGCCAGCAGGAAGCCTGCGGCGATGGAGCCGGCCAGCATGCCGCCGAGGGCCTCAGCGCCGAGCAGCACACCCACGATGATGGGAGAAAGGACCGCGATGGCACCGGGAAGCAGCATGGCACGCAGGGCGCCCTGCGTGGAGATATCCACCGCTCGCGCCGCATCCGGTTCCACGCCCTCCACGCCCTCGCGCAGGCCGGGGATCTCACGGAACTGGCGGCGGACCTCTTCGATCATGGCGTGCGCGGCAGTGCCCACCGCGTACATCGTCAGCCCCGCGAACAAGAACGGCAGCATCGCACCCAGCACCAATCCGACGATCACGTCGGCATCGGTCAGCCGCAGGTTGGTGATGCCGGCGACCTCGACGTAGGCCACCAGCAGCGCCAGCGCGGTCAGGACAGCAGAGCCGATGGCGAAGCCCTTGCCCGTGGCGGCCGTGGTGTTGCCCAGCGAGTCGAGCGCGTCCGTGCGCTCGCGCACCTCGGGCGGAAGGTGGCCCTGCTCGGCCAGGCCACCGGCGTTGTCGGCCACCGGGCCGTACGCGTCGGTTGCCAGCGTGATGCCAAGGGTCGAGAGCATGCCCACGGCCGCCAGTGCCACGCCGTAGAGGCCGGCGAAGTGGTTGGCCACGAAGATGCCGGCTGCGACCGCGATGGTCGGGATGACGACGCTGACGAGACCGACGGCGATGCCGCCGATGACGACCGAGGCCGGACCGGTCTCGGACTGCTTGGCGATCCACTGTGTCGGCCGGTATTCGTAGGAGGTGAAGAACTCGGTGGTGTTGCCGATGACCTGGCCCACGATGAGTCCGGTCAGGACGACCCAGAAGAACTCGAAGGGCAGGTCGAGCAGCAGCAGGACACCGGCGGTCGCGACGAGCACGAGACCGGCTGCCCCGAACACGCCGTAGCGCAGCGCCCACAGGAGCTGCGACATCTTGGCCTCGTCGTTGGTACGAACGAGGAACGTTCCGAGGATGGAGGCGATGATGCCCACGCCTGCGACGACGAGCGGCAGCACGGCGAGCGAGCTGTCCCAGCCCGTGTCAACGATGCCGAAGACCCCGGCGCCCACGGCCACGAGGGCCAGCGCGGAGACCATGCCGCCGACATAGGACTCGAAGAGGTCGGCACCCATGCCGGCGACATCGCCGACGTTGTCACCGACGTTGTCGGCGATGGTGGCCGGGTTGCGCGGATCGTCCTCGGGGATGCCCGCCTCGACCTTGCCGACGAGGTCGGCGCCGACGTCAGCGGCCTTGGTGTAGATGCCGCCGCCGACGCGTGCGAACAGGGCGATGGACGAGGCGCCGAAGGCGAACCCGGCGACGATGGTGGCGTCCTGGAAGATGACCCACAGGATGGTGATGCCGAGCAGGCCGATGCCGACGACGGTCAGGCCCATGACCGTGCCGGTGTTGAAGGCGACGCGCAGCGCGGGGTTCAGGCCGCGCATGGCAGCGGCAGCGGTGCGAGTGTTGCCGCGGACGGCGATGCTCATGCCGATGAAGCCGGCCGTGGCGGAGCCGATGGCGCCGAGGACGTAGCACAGCGCCGTCCATGGACCGGCCCCGAGACGTTCCTGGACACCTTCGTTGAGCGCGTCGATGGTGGCATTGCCCGTGATGTTGTAGTCGACGAGGAGCGCGAGGAGCGCCGCCACGACCACGACGAACACGGCCAGGATCATGTACTCGCGGCGGAGGAAGGCCATCGCCCCGGCCTGGATGAGCCGGCCCACCTTCTGGATGATCTCGGGGCCGGCGTCTTGTGCCAGCACGCTGCGTGCGAGCATCAGCGCCGCGATGAGACCGGCGATGGCTGCGCCTCCGGCCAGGATGAATGCAGGTGTCCCGGCCATCAGCGGGGGTACCTCGTAGCGAGCACGGGCGTTGGCCTCCCTCTCGGTTCGTTTAGGGGTAAGGACACACAGTGGTGCCCTCGTTCCACCTTATTGCCTGCGATGCGCAAGGTACGCGTGCCAAGTTTCCCCCGCGCACGCACCATCCGGCCCCCGCTACAGGACCCAGTCGACCCGCGCTCAGCGGGCCGGCTGAGGGTGCGAGCGGGTGCGATCTACCTCGCGCCTACGCGGCTGGGCTCGCCTCGGGCTCGTCCGCGATCGGATCGAGATCGTTGAGCTCAGCCGGGGCATCCTGGACCTGGACGACCACGGACTCCTGTGGCTCGCCATCGATGACTCCGAGGATGACCGTGTCATTGGCGTAGAGCACGTTCTCCTCGGCGTCGAGCACCTTGGCGCTCAGGGTGTAGTCGAGGCTGTCGTCGATGTCTGCGAGGTCGACGACGATGGCGAACGGGATCTCGGTCGCCATGGTGTCGGCGACATCGCCAGCGTCCATGCCGATGACCTCCGGAGCGTCTTCCAGGTCCTCTGACACGTACTGGAGCTCGATGGCCCAGGTGGCGTCATCCGGAAGGACGGCGTCCTCGGGCAGGGTGATCGCGCCGGTCACCGCGGGCTCGCCGATCACGACCGGCACCTCGGTGGCAATGCGGGGCTCACTGGGCCCGGGCGTGGGATCGGGTGTCGGCTCAGGCGTGGGCTCGG
>DATHSE010000228.1:0-5606 GCA_035464455.1 Anaerolineae bacterium
TCGACACCAACACCTCGCCGGCGGTGCTGTCGTACCTGCCCGAGGCGCTGGCGGGACCCTTCGACCCGCCGCTGCACGAGTACCCCGATTCCACCTATGCCGAGTTCGCCGAGGCCGCCGCTGCCTACGTCGGCGCCCGTCCCGACGAGATCCTCGTCGGCTGCGGCGCCGACGAGGTGCTCGACATCATCGCCAAGACGTTCCTGGCGCCGGGATCGGGCTCGGTCGTGCCGGTGCCCACCTACTCCATGTACGCGGTGCTCACGCAGCAGCGCGGCGCCCGGCTGCTGTCGGTCACGCGCCGCGGACCGGAGGCCGGCTACGTGCTGGACCTTGATGCCATGGTCAGGGCGCTCGACGATGCCGCCGTGGTGTGGCTGTGCGCCCCCAACAACCCTACCGGCACGCCCGAGGCGCACGCGGACATCGAGACCCTGCTCGAGGCGGGCTCGGCCCTGGCCGGTGGCGGTCCCGTCATCGTCGTCGACGAGGCCTACATCGAGTTCCACCCCGGCTCGCTGGTGGCGCTGCGGGAGCGCTACCCGGCCCTCATCGTGGTGCGCACGCTGTCGAAGGCCTTCGCGCTGACTGGCCTGCGCGTCGGCTACGCCGTCGCCGCGCGCTCGACCATCGCGCAGCTGGAGCGCCTGCGCCCGCCCGGCAGCGTCAACACGGTCTCGGCCAAGGTCGCGGCCATCGCGCTGCGACGCCCGGAGGTCGCCGCCGCCAACGCCGCCGCGATCGGGCGCGAGCGCGATTGGCTCGCCGAACGACTGGCGCAACTGGGCCTGTCGCCGCTGCCGAGCGTCACCAACTTCCTGCTCTGTCGCATCGGCACGGCGGCTGCCGCCGACGCTGCCAACGAGGCGCTGCTGCGTGGCGGGATCGTGGTACGCACGTTCGGGCCCGACACGCCGCTGGCGGGGTACCTGCGCTTCACGGTGCGCGACCGGGAGCAGAACGAGCGTTTCCTCGACGTCATCGAGGCCTGGTGGGATGGGAGGTCGGCATGAGCGGGACATCGGCAGCGGATGGGAGATCGGCATGAGTGAGTCACGATCGGGTACAGGTGAGCCACGGCGCGGCGCGTGCGTCCGCGAGACGCGCGAGACGCGCATCGCCGTCAGCGTCGACCTCGACGGCAGTGGTGCCGCTGCCATCGCCACCGGCGTCGGCTTCTATGACCACCTGCTGACCTCGCTGGCCCACCATTCGCTCATCGATATCGAGGTCACGGCCGTGGGCGACATCGAGGTGGATGACCACCACACCGTCGAGGACGTGGCGCTGGCGCTCGGTGCCGCCATCTCCGATGCGCTGGGCGATCGCGCCGGCATCAGCCGCTTCGGAGCGGCACGGGTACCCATGGACGAGTCGCTGGCGCAGTGTGCGCTCGACCTTTCGGGTCGTCCCTATGCGGTCATCGACCTGCCCTTCCGGGCCGATCGCATGGGCGAGCTCTCGAGCCAGATGGTCGAGCATGCGCTGATTTCCTTCGCCCAGGCTGCTGGCGCGACGCTGCATCTCGATGGCAGGGGTCGCAACGACCACCACCTCGCGGAAGCCGCCTTCAAGGCGCTCGCACGTGCCCTGCGCATGGCCGTGGCACCCGACCCGCGGCGGGCCGGCGTCGCCTCCACCAAGGGCTCGCTGCCGCCGTCGGCCGGGAGCAGCGCGTGAGCGAGCCCATCCGGGTGGCCGTGGTCGACTACGGCGCCGGCAACCTGGTCTCCATCCGCAACGCCCTCAGCCAGCTGGGTGCCGAGGTCCGAGTGGCCGAGCGCCCCGACGCGCTCGATGGCGTGGACGTCATCCTCGTGCCCGGTGTCGGCGCCAGCGAGCCGGCGATGGCGCGGCTGCGACGCCAGGGCCTCGAGCGCCCCATCATCGACCGCGTGCAGACCGGCACCTGGTTCATCGGCATCTGCCTGGGCCTGCAGCTGCTGTTCGAGCGCTCGCACGAGGACGACGCCCAGATGCTCGGACTGCTGCGGGGAGACGTGGAGCTCATCCCCGACGCGCCCAGCCTGCCGCACATCGGCTGGAACCGCCTGGAGACCAGGCGCGACCACCCGGTCCTGGACGGCCTGCCAGACGGCACGCCCGCCTACTTCGTCCACAGCTACGTGCCGGTCCCGGCCGACCCCGGCATCGTGGTGGCCGAGACCGAGCACGGTGGTCGCTTCGCCAGCCTGGTCGCGGCCGACCGCATCATCGGCTTCCAGTTCCATCCCGAGCGCTCCGGTACCGACGGCCTGCGCATGCTGGCCAATACCCTCGCGCTCATCCGCGCCGACCGACCCACCAGTGCGGAGGTCGCCGCCTGATGATGCTCAACCACGCAGAGGTCGCTGCCTGATGCTGCTCAAACGCGTCATCCCCTGCCTCGACGTCAAGGACGGCCGCGTCGTCAAGGGCGTTCGCTTCGTGGATCTCACCGACGAGGGCGATCCGCCCGAGCTGGCCAGGCGCTACGCCGAGGCCGGTGCCGACGAGATCTGCTTCCTCGACATCACCGCCGCCCCGGAGGGTCGTGGCACGTTGCTCGACATCGTCGAGCGGACGGCGAGCCAGGTCTTCGTGCCGCTCTCGGTAGGTGGCGGCGTGCGCTCCGCATCGGAGATGCGCGACGTCCTGCGCGCAGGCGCCGACAAGGTCGCCATCAACACGGCCGCGGGCGAGGATCCCGAGCTGGTGCGCACGTGCGCGCGCCGCTTCGGCAGCCAGTGCGTCGTCATCAGCGTCGATGCCCGCGCGGTCCCCGGCGAGCCCGGCAGATGGGAGGTCGTGGTCCAGGGCGGCCGCGTGCCGACGGGGTTGGACGCGGTCGAATGGATCGAGCGCTGCGTGGCCAACGGTGCGGGCGAGGTGCTGCTCACCTCCATCGATCGCGACGGCACGCAGGAAGGCTTCGACATCCCCCTGCTGCAGACCGTCACCTCGCGCGTGCACGTGCCGGTCATCGCCTCCGGCGGTGCCGGCTCACCGGCCGACATGACCGCCGCCGTGACCGCGGGCAACGCCGACGCTGTGCTGGCGGCATCGATCTTCCACCGCGACATCCACTCCATCGCTGCCGTCAAGGCCGACATGGCCGCCGCCGGCGTCCCGGTGCGGCTCACCGGGGCTGTCGCCTGATGACTGAGTCCCGATCTCGGTTGCTGGACCCGGCGGCGGTCCGCTTCGGCCCCGACGGCCTGGTGGCTGCGATCGTGCAGGATGTCGCCGACGGACGTGTGCTGATGCTTGGCTGGCAGGACGCCGAAGCCTTGGCGGCCACCATCGCGACCGGCGAGGCGCACTTCCACTCGCGCTCCCGGGGAGCGCTGTGGAAGAAGGGTGAGACCAGCGGCAACACGCTCAGCGTCGTCTCGCTGGAGCTCGACTGCGATGCCGACGCGGTGCTCATCGCGGCCCGCCCGGCAGGCCCCACCTGCCACACCGAGGCTCGTTCCTGCTTCGACCTCGAGCCGGACTTGGCCGCGACGGCGGCCGAGTCGACGACGCAGGGCTTCGCCTGGCTGGAGCGGCTGTGGGCCACCATCGAAGAGCGCGCCCGGACGCGGCCCGAAGGTTCGTACACCAGCCGATTGCTCGATGGTGGCGTGGATGCCACCGTCCGCAAGGTCGCCGAAGAAGCCACCGAAGTGGTCATGGCCGCCAAGGACGATGCGGTCGCAGAGCGCCTTGGCAGCGAGCGACCACGAGTCGAGCTGGCCGGCGAGTTGGCCGACCTGCTCTACCACTCGCTGGTGCTGTGCGCCGAGCGCGGTCTCCCCCCCTCGGAGATCATCGAGGCACTCAAGTCGCGCCACCGCACCTGAGGCGCCGCGGTAGGTGCCCGCGGGGCAGGCCCGACGGGGCAGGCCCGAGACGCGGTCGACGCCGGCCCGCGCCCAACGAGATCGCCCAAGCGCCGCGCGCGAGGCTCGCCACCGCGACCGATTGGGCCAGATGCGAACCGGAGTAGCGCCGGTCCACGAATGGCCACGCGCCGGATGTCCCAGCGACGCCCGGACGGTTCGTGGCGACAGTGCCGCCCTGCTGTCTGCAGCTCGCTCCGCCCTGCCAGCGCCGCATCGAGACACGTGGCTGACCCTGCGGCAACCGCCGCCTCGCGACGAGATCGGTCGCGTGTTACCCCGGTTTGCATCTGGCCATGTGCCGACGCCAGCGACGCTGACGACCATGTGCCGATGCTGGCGCCGCGCTCCCGCCTGAGCCCGCGCTGACGCCTGAGCCCGCGCATCCGCCTGAGGCCGCGCCTACGCCGACGACCGCGACGGAAGGCCGCGCCCAGCGCGTCCCGCCCTCGCGTCAGCCGGCGCGTCGCCCCACAGCTCGCCGCTTCTTGCCCATCGCCACCCACCAGTAGCGCTCGTCGATCAGCGCCGGCGGAGCGGCGGCCGGGTCGGTGAGCCGCTCACCGTTGATCGAGAAGCCGCCTTGTGAGATGAGCCGGCGAGCCTCTCCGCGGGACTGGCCGGCGGCGGCTGCCGCCACGTCGAGCACCGTCCACGTTCCGGCTTCAGGCCCGAACTCGAAGCCGCCGACCGCGTCGTAGAGCGCCGACAGCACGGCCGGGTCCTCCACGGCCGTGGCGAACGCCGCCCCGGCGACGGTGACCTGGCGCTGCGCCTCCTCGTGCCCGTGGACGCGCTCGGTCAGGTCGTAGGCCAGGGCGGCCTGTGCCAGGCGTTGCTCGGGCGCGGCGGCGTGCTCCGCGGCGATGGCTTCCACCTGGGCGCGCGGCAGCGTGGTCAGCCAGCGCAGGTGGTCGATGACCAGCTCGTCCTCGTCGTTGATCCAATACTGGTAGAAGTCGTAGGGGCTGGTCAGGGCGGCGTCGAGGAAGACCGCGCCCTTCTCCGACTTGCCCATCTTCTGGCCCGCCCGATTGAGCAGGAGCGGGCTGCACAGGCCGAAGGCCGTCGGCTCGTGCGCGGCCTCGGCAGCCTCCCCCTCCCGGCTCTCGACGCGACGGATGAGCTCCAGGCCGGCGGTGATGTTGCCCCACTGGTCGGCGCCGCCCATCTGCAGGTCAACGCCCTCGTGCTGGTGGAGGTGCAGGAAGTCGGCCGCCTGCAGCGTCTGATAGCTGAACTCGGTGAAGCTCATGCCCGCCGCCAGCCGTGCCTGCACCGAATCCTTGGCCAGCATGTAGGGCACGGTGAAGTGCTTGCCGATGTCGCGCAGGTAGTCGATGACCGACATGGCGCCCAGCCAGTCGAGGTTGTTGAGCATCCTCGGCTGCGTGGGGCCGGGCGAGAAGTCGAGGAAGCGCTCCAGCTGGCGTCGCAGCGCGGCGGCGTTGGCCTCGATGGTGGGCGCGTCGAGGAGCTGACGTTCGGTGGACTTGCCGGAGGGATCGCCGATCATGCCCGTGCCACCGCCGATGAGCACGACCGGGCGGCCGCCGGCTCGTTGCAGGTGCGTCAGCAGGAACACCTGCAGCAGGTGGCCGACGTGCAGCGAGATGGCGCTGGCGTCGAAGCCGATGTAGGCGCCCAGCGGCCCCTTCGCGAGCCGGGTCTCCAGCCCATCGGAGGCGAGATGAACGAGGCCACGCCAGCCGAGCTCATCGAGCAGCGGGGATGCGCTCACGC
>DATHSE010000229.1:0-4949 GCA_035464455.1 Anaerolineae bacterium
TGGCTGTCCTTGCGCAAAGACAGCATCACAGCGGGATGTTGCCGTGCTTGCGCCGAGGGCCCTCGACACGCTTGCCCTCCAGCATCTCGAAGGCTGCGATGACCCGCGGCCGCGTCTCGGAGGGCAGGATGACGTCGTCGAGATAGCCGCGGCCCGCGGCCACGTAGGGGTTGGCGAAGCGCTCCACGTACTCGTGGCTCAGACGCGCGAGCTCGACCGCCTGGTCCTCGGCCCCGGCCAGCTCGTCGCGGAAGATGATCTTGACCGCGCCTTCCACGCCCATGACCGCGATGCGCGCCGTGGGCCAGGCCAGGTTGACGTCGCCGCCGACGTGCTTGGAGCTCATGACATCGTAGGCACCGCCGTAGGCCTTGCGGGTGATGACCGTCACCTTGGGCACCGTCGCCTCGCAGTAGGCGTACAGCAGCTTGGCGCCGTGGCGGATGATGCCGCCGTGCTCCTGCGCCACGCCCGGCAGGAACCCGGGCACGTCCACCAGCGTCAGCAGCGGCACGTTGAAGGCGTCGCAGGTGCGCACGAAGCGCGCCGCCTTGTCGGAGGCGTCGATGTCGAGGGCGCCTGCCAGCACCGCCGGCTGCTGGGCCACGATGCCCACGCTGCGGCCGTCGAAGCGGGCGAAGCCGATGATGATGTTGGCCGCCCAGGCCGGCTGCAGCTCGAGGAAGTCGCCGTCATCCACGATGCGGTCGATGACCCCGTGCATGTCGTAGGGCTGCGAAGGCGACTCGGGGATGATGGCGTCGAGCTCGCCGGCGCGTCGATCGCGCGGGTCGGACGTCGGGACGCAGGGCGCGCTGGTGGTGTTGTTCTGCGGCAGGTGCCCCAGGAGGCGTCGCGCGGTCGCCAGCAGCGAGCCCTCGTCGGGTGCCGCGTGGTGCGCCACGCCACTGATGGCGGTGTGGACCGAGGCGCCGCCAAGATGCTCGAAGTCCACCTCCTCGTGCGTCACCGTGCGCACCACGTCGGGCCCGGTGACGAACATGTAGCTGGTGCCCTCCACCATCAGCGTGAAGTCGGTGATGGCGGGCGAGTACACCGCGCCGCCCGCGCACGGGCCCAGGATCAGCGAGAGCTGCGGGATGACACCCGAGGCCCAGGTGTTGCGCAGGAAGATGTCGGCATAGCCACCGAGCGAGACCACCCCCTCCTGGATGCGCGCACCGCCGGAGTCGTCGAGGCCGATGACCGGTGCGCCGACCCGCATGGCCAGGTCCATGACCTTGCAGATCTTCTCCGCGTGCGCTTCCGACAGCGAGCCGCCGAAGACGGTGAAGTCCTGGCTGAAGACGAAGACGAGGCGGCCATCGATGGTGCCGTGGCCGGTGACCACGCCGTCGCCGAGGATGCGCTGCTGCTCCAGCCCGAAGTCGCTCGAGCGGTGCGTCACGAAGGCATCGAACTCGACGAAGCTGCCGGCATCGAGCAGCAGCTCCAGGCGCTCGCGCGCGGTCAGCTTGCCCTTGGCGTGCTGCGCATCGATGCGCGCCTGGCCTCCGCCGAGGCGCGTGCGCGCTCGCAGCTCGTGCAGGCGCTCGATCTGAGCGCGTTCATCGCTCACTCCGGTCTCCCTCCCGGTCATGCTCTGCCCCGCCTTTGACCCTCTCGAATCCTACCGCCCGCGACCGGCCGGGAGCGGGGGTCCACGCACGCAGTCTGCGGGCCACACCTTGGGGCAGGCTCGGACAACGGGTGGAGCTGTCTCTACGCGTCTCTACGCGTCTCCACGCGCCAAACCCACCGGTGGTGCAGGCAACGGGCATTTGGTAGATTGCACAGCGCAGGCCGCGGGCGACCAACGACGCTTCGTGGCCCAGGAGGACGTCTTGGCACGCATCATCTCGATCGCGAACCAGAAGGGTGGCGTGGGCAAGACGACCACCGCCATCAACCTCGGCGGAGCGCTCGCGGAGCTCGGTCACCGGGTCCTGTGCGTCGACATGGACCCGCAGGCCAACCTCACCGTCGGGCTCGGCCTCAACGCCCGCGAGATCGAGGTGTCCATCGCCAACGTGCTGCTGGACCCGTCGCTCACCCTCGAGGACATCGTCGAGCAGACCGGTACCGAGCACGTCGACGTGGCACCGTCCGACATCGACCTGTCCGCCACGGAGAACCAGCTCTTCAGCAGCATCGGCCGCGAGCATGCCCTGCGCGAGGTGCTGCACGGATGGGCGGAGAAGCAGTACGACTACATCCTCGTCGACTGCCCGCCCACGCTCGGCCTGCTGACCATCAACGCGCTGGTGGCCAGCGACGGGGTGATCATCCCGGTGCAGACGCAGTACTACTCGCTCAAGGGCTTTCGGGCGCTGGCCAACCTCGTCACGCAGATCCAGGTCAAGGGGCTCAACGCTCGGCTCCGCATCCTGGGCATCCTGCCCACGTTCTACGACGGCCGCACCAACCTGGCCCGCGACATGCTCGCCGAGCTGGGTGAGCTGGGTGACTACCACGTCTTCGACACCATCGTGAAGCAGACCGTCCGCCTGGGGGAGGCACCGCTCGCGGGCATGCCCGTGACGTCGTACGCCACTCGCTCCACCGCCGCCACGGCGTACCGCGAGCTGGCCCAGGAGGTGATCGACCTTGGCTAGACCGGACTTCCGTTCCCAGGCTGCCGAACGCCTGGCGCACGAACGCACCGATTACACGCCTTCGCTCATCGACCTGCTGAGCCCCGACGAGCGGGCCGATTTCACCGACGTGCGGCGCCTGCCCATCGATCGCGTCTACTCCAACCCCAACCAGCCCCGCCAGCACTTCGACGAGGACGCCCTGGCGGACCTGGCCGCGTCCATCCGCGAGCACGGCGTGCTGCAGCCGGTGCTGGTTCGCCCGCGAGCCGACGGCCACTACCAGATCATCGCCGGTGAACGACGCTGGCGCGCCTCGAAGATGGCCGGACTCTCACGCATCCCCGTCATCGTCGAGCACATCGACGACGAGGCCGCGCTGGAGATCGCCATCATCGAGAACCTCCAGCGCGAGGACATCTCGCCGCTCGAGGAGGCCGAGATGTTCGAGCGCATGACGCGCGAGCACGGCTACAGCCTGCGCAAGCTGGCCACCAAGCTGGGCAAGGACAAGGGCTACCTGGAGAACCGCCTGCGCCTGGTCGATGCTCCGCCGGAGGTCCGTGAGCTCGTCGCCGTCCGTCGTGACACGCTGTCGCACGCCTACGAGCTGATGAAGGTGGAGGACCCCGCCAAGCGCCGGCGGCTGGCCAAGCAGGTCGCATCGGGCGAGCTCAGCCTGGTGAAGCTCAGGCAGCGCATCGAGGGCAGACCCAGGATCGAGCCAGCGACAGCGCCGGAGGCGGAGCCGGCGATGGCTGATCCACTGGAGGGGGAGCTGGTGGACCTGGCCGTCGAGTCCGACGGAGCGGCCGTGGATGCCGAGCCCGTCAGCATCGACGTCGCCAGCGAGCACCTCTCGGCAGCGGTGCGCGAGCTGGTCGACGCGCTGATGACCGACACCGCGCTGGGCGAGGCATCGTCGAGCGAGCGCCAGCAGTTCGCCAAGTACCTCACCCTGGCCAAGATCAAGCTGGAGAACGCCATCGCGGTCGTTCGCGCCGGCGAGGCGCACGGGGCCGCGGGTCCGGTCGGGACGGGCAGCTTCAGCAGCCAGATCGGCGTGAACCCGGGCGGAGAGCGGCACTACTAGCGCGAGCGCGGCGCGGGTTCGTCTCGTGATCGCCCCGGGCCGAAGTCCAGCAGCATGATCCCGATCGAGCTGGTCTACCTCCTCATCGCCGCCGGCCTCGCCGCGCTGGTCTACCGCTACCTCAGCGGCCACGGCGGCGTGGAGATCCTGCGCCCGGACTTCGCCGGGCTCCCCGCTCGCGGTCAGCTCGTGGTACGCCAGCACGAGGTGCGGTGGAGTGCCGCCGATGACGACTCGTTCGTGGCCGCCTGGCAGCTGGAGAGCGGTCAGATCGTGGCCATGCAGGTCGCCTTCGACGGCGCTGACCAGGACGCGCCCGACCTGGGGCGCATGGAGCTCAGCATCGACAGGCGGCGCGTGGCAAGCGACGTCGGCTGGACCGAGAAGATCCGCGACCGGGGCCTGCGGGCGGATACCGAGATGGTGCTGCAGGCCCTCGCCGCAGAGGCGAAGCGAGCCCGCTCCGACGCAGCCCGGGTGGCCGCCGCCAGGGTGGTGGGCGGCGGTCGAGGCGAGGACGAACGCGGGGAACGCGGGGAACGCGGGGACCGCGGCCCGGCCTGAGGTATCAGGCGCCGGCGACGGCCGCCGCCCACACCACCGCCAGCACTGCGAGGGCCGCGGCGCTGAGCATCCAGCCGACGGTGCTGGCAGCTGTGCGAGGAGCGATCGACAGCACGACGCCGGCGAGCGACAAGGCCATCGCCACCAGCAGCACCGACCACGCCTCGACGGAGGCCGACCCGAGCAGCGCCAGGCCCAGCACGGCGAGCGCCCAGATGAGCAGGTGCAACACCACCAGCGTGGCGCGAGCGCGCCGCGGCCCCAGGCGAGTGGCGAGGCTCACGGCACCGCTGCGACGGTCGGCGTCGGCATCGGCCATGGAGTTGCCCAGGTGCAGGGCGGAGCCGGCCAGCGCGGCCAGCGGCAGCAGCCACTCCCAGCCGGGCGGCAACGTCCCCGCGGCAGCCAGCCAGGCCCACACCAGCAGCGTGGGCAGCGCGATCGCGAACATGAGCCAGCCGAGCCCTGCACGGCGCGCGGCCAGGTCGTAGGCGTAGCCGCAGCCAAGCCCGACAAGACCGACGATGAGCACCGGCCAGCCGAACCAGGCCGAGACGAGCAGCCCCACCAGCGCACCCACGATCACCACCACCGCGGCGAGGCGCACCGAGACGATGCCGGCGGGGATCGGCTTGGCCGGCTGGACCACCCGGTCTCGCTCAACGTCCACCAGGTCATTCAGCGCACCGATGGAGACC
>DATHSE010000230.1:0-5681 GCA_035464455.1 Anaerolineae bacterium
CTGGGGATCTGGCGCGAGCACTGGACCGACGGCATGGACCTCGCGAGGCATGCTCGGGCGTTCATGCGCGAGCGCTTGACGGATGGCATGATCGGCTGACCGCCGTCAGGCCGCCATCGCGTGCGTCCAGGCAGAGGACCAGGGCTGGCTCCCTGGTTCGAGTGGCGAATTGGGAAAGGGAACTCCTCATGAAGACAGCCAAGGACAAGCATGTCGTCGTCAGCGCTGATTTCGCCGGCTTCCCCCTGAAGGAGGTGGTCAAGAAGCACCTGATCGAACGCGGTTGGACCGTGGAGGACCTGACGCCGGTCCTCGAGGAGACCCCCATGTACCAGCGGGCCGGCTTCATGCTCGGTGCCAGGATCGCCGAAGGCGAGTACGAGAAGGGACTGGCCTTCTGCGGCACGGGCATGGGCATCCACGTCGCCGCCGGCAAGTGCCCGCGCGTGCACGCGGCGGTGTGTGAGAGCGTGCCATCCGCCAAGCGTGCGGCCACCGGGAACAAGTGCAACGTCCTGGCCATGGGTGCCTTCTTCATCGGGCCCCGGCTCGGGATGGCCATGGCGGATGCGTTTCTCGACCACGCCTTCGGTGAGGGCTACGAGGACTGGGAGGGCTTCGACGAGTACCACGTGGTCGGCTACGAGGAGACCGAGCACTTCGACTACGAGGCCTACAAGGCCAACGGGTTCCGACTGGCCGACGAGACGGTGCCGCCGCTCGGCCCGCCACCGCAGGGGCTGGCGTTCTAGCCGGCGCTACGCCGAGAGCGCGGGTTCCGTCCCCTCCGTGGCCGGGGCAGTCCCGGTGGTGGAGGCCTCTCGAGTCCGCCTTCGGCTGCGCACGGATGCGGCGGTGATGAGGCCCGTCACGACCACGATGGCCACTCGAGCCAGGACGACGGCGTCACCGTCGATGCCGACCAGGCTGAGCACACGCTCGGCGTTGTAGAAGAGGATCATCCCACCCACGAGCCCACCGAGGACGCGGTGGTCCAGCCGGCTCACCGCCCAGGCGGCGATGGGGGCTGCGATGAGACCACCCAGGAGCAGGGCCAGCATGGCACCCCAGGCGACGCTCTGGGTCCCCAGGGCCAGCAGGAAGCCCGCGGTCGCACCGATCGCGACGACGAACTCGGACGCGCTGACGGTGCCGATCACCTGGTTCGGGCTCAGGCGGTTCGCCGCCATCATGGTCGACGTCGTCACCGGCCCCCAGCCGCCACCGCCGACCGAATCAACGACTCCTCCGACCATGCCCAGCGGCCCCAACGTCCGGAACCGCGGTGTGTACAGGCGGATCGCGGGCGACCGGTTCAACACCGTGCGTGCCAGGATCAGGCAGCCCAGGGCAGCCAGGATCAGTGAGACCCAGGGGGCCGCGACCTCCGCCGCCAGATGGGTCAGCGCCACGGCCCCCACGAACGCTCCGATGGCCCCCGGCACAGCCAGCATGACCATGGCACGCCAGTGGACGTTCCCGAAGCGCCAATGCGCCGCACCGGACATGATGCCGGTGCCGATCTTGGCCACGTGGATGGTCGCCGAGGCAGCCACCGGGGTGAAGCCGACGCCGGCGAGGAGCGTGGCCGAGGTCACGCCGAAGCCCATGCCGAGCGAACCGTCGACCAGCTGAGCCACGAGCCCGATCAGGCTCACGACCAGGAAGAACGTCAGTAGGTCCACTCGTATCTCCACATAGTCTATAGGGCTGGCCGACATTATAGACAACGTATCGCGTTCGGCGCAAGCGAGGGCTCTGGAACAGGTCTGCGGATGGGCTGGCGCCCGATCGAGCATCGTCATCGATCGGACGAACCCTCTGCTACGATCGCTCGGTGAGCACGACCCGGTTCCCCGGCGGCCAGATCATGGGTATCCGCATCCCCACCGTCTTCCACGAGAACGACGCCCGGCGTTGCGCCGGGTGTGGCGAACCCATCGAGGGCACGCCCTTCCGCGTCTCGCTCCTGGACAACGTCGCCCGCGAGGCTGCGCCGAGCTGGGCAGAGGTGGCGCCGCTCAATCCCGGGCCGCACCAGTTCCACTCGACCGCCGAGTGCTTCGGCACGTGGGCCCGCGGCCGCGGCCACTACCTCTGCCGGCGCTCGCAGGTGCGTGAGCTGATGCGGCCGACCCCACTGCCCGTCGATCCTCCGGCCTGGGGCCTGTGTGACGGTAACCATCGCGAGGATCACGAGTTCGAACCGGCCTGACGGCCGACTAGCCTGAACGGCCGTGGACGCCAACGTCTTCCTGCCCGCCGTCACCGCGCTCCTGTCGGGCGTCTTCTTCCTCGCCCTCATCGACCAGTGGCGTATCCGTCGCCGCGGCTATCAGCTCATCTGGGCCCTGGGCATGCTGTTCTTCTCGATCGCCGTCCTTTGCGAGGCCATCGCCGCCGCGGCTGGCTGGAACGAGACCATCTACCGCGCCTGGTACCTCACCGGAGCCGTGTGGACGGCGGGCTGGCTTGGCCTGGGCAACGCCTTCCTGCTGGGCCGGACGCGCTTCGGCTACTCGTTCGCGCTGTGCCTCTTCTTCGCCGGTCTCTTCACCTTCCTGACGGCGCGTCGCGACCCGGTCATCTATGCCGATGCCAGCACCATCGCGATGCTGTACTTCCTGGCCGCGGCCGTGCTGGCACTGGCGGTATCGGTGGAGACATACTTCCAGAACTGGCGCTGGCCGTGGATGGCCCTGCTGGCTGTCGGCGGCGCGACGGTGCTGTCGATCGCGCTCATGGCGATGGCCGAGTTACCGGAGCCGGGCTACGCCCTGGATCCCCAGACGGGTGTGCCGATCGCCGCCATCCTGCCACCGGAGCTGCGCCTCCTGACGCCCTTCATGAACATCACCGGCGCGTTCGCACTCATCCTCGGCGCGGTCTTCTCGGCCTACGTGTTCATGCCCAAGCGGCGCATCCTGGACTACTCGCTGGACCCGGCACAGTCGGGTGACAGCTTCCTGTTCAACCTCTTCATCGCACCCATCGCCATCAGCGTCAACTTCGTGGCCTCGCTACCCGGCGCGCTGAAGGCGCTCTTCACGGGCAACATCAACAGCCGCGTACCGGCCACGCTGCTCATCGCCATGGGCGCCTTCATCCCCGCCCTCACCGACAGCCTCAACCGTTTCGGCTCGACCGAGTGGTTCCAGCTGGGCAAGCTCATCGGCGTGCTCCTCTTGCTGGCCGGCTTCCTGGTCTCGACCGAGACGTTCAGCGTGATCCGCGTGCCGTTCACGTCGATCGTGCTCCGCGGCGCGCGCAGCGAACCCCGCGAAGCGACCGAACACTGAGCCGGCACGGTCTGACCGGCGCCGGCCTGGTCCTGCTCGCGGCATTCGGCTACGGCACCCTGCCGACGGTGTCCCGCTTCGCCGGCGACGCCGGCATCTCGACGGTCACCTTCGTGACCTGGCGTTCGCTGCTGGGTGCGGCCATCCTCGTCATCGCCGTCGTGACCCTCGTGCAGGCCCGCCGCATGCCGGCGCCGCGGCTGCGCGAGATGTCCCCGCTGCACCACGCCCAGGTGATGGTCGCGGCGGTCCTTACCATCCTCATCAACCTGGCCATCTTCACGGCCTTCGAGCAGACGTCCATCGCCATCGTGCTCATCTGCTTCTACACCTTCCCGGTCATGGTCGCGGTGGCAGCTGTGCGCGTCTACGGCGAAGAGCTCGCCCCCACGCGCATCGCGGCCCTGCTGCTGGCGTCGCTCGGCATGCTGCTGGTGGTGCTGGCCCCGGCCCTCGGACAGGAAGGCGTCAAGGTCGAGCCCATCGGCGTCGTGCTGGGCTTGGCGGCGGCCGCCTTCCAGGCCGTCTTTGCGCTCATCGCGGGGCGTGGCTACCCGTCGCTGACATCGGGCCAGGCAGCCATGGCCATCTCGTCGGCGGCGGCGATCGGATATCTCGCGGTCGCCGTCGTCGCCGGCTCGGCTGCGGCGCTCACCGAGCCCTTCGAGGGAGGCGGATGGGTATGGCTGGTGATGGGTGCCGTCATCGGCCTGGCGATACCCACCGCGGCGGTGCTGGCCGGCTTCCGACAGCTGGGGCCGACACGCGCCTCAATCCTGATGCTCGTCGAGCCGGTCGTGGGCGTGCTGCTGGCGGCGGTCTTCATCGCCGAGCGCCCTTCGCCCATGCAGCTGGCCGGGGGCCTGATGGTGCTGGCCGGCGGGGCGCTGGCGCAGGTGCACTGGCGGAGCCGCCGCGCCGATGACGTCCAGCAGGCCGAGGCGGAGCTGCTGTGAGCCAGCGTGTCGATACCGCCGGCGCGAGCCTCGTCGTCCTTGCCGCGATCGGCTTCGGCCTGGGTGGGCCTCTCGCCCGTGCCGCCGGTGAGATCGGGTTCAACGGCACCACGTTCGCCTTCTGGCGCGCCGCCGGCTCGGTGGCGGCGTTGGCGCTGCTGATCGCCATCGGCACCGCCATCGGGCGCCTGCGGCAGGTGCGGCTGGCCTCGATCGGCCGTATCGAGTGGCTGCAGCTGGTGGCGATGGGGCTGTTCGTGGCCGGGACCACGCTGGGCCTCTTCCTCGGCTTCGAGCGCACCACCATCGCGCTGACACTGATCGTCTTCTACACCTACCCCGTCATCGTGGCGGTGGCCGCGGTGCGCCTGTACGCCGAGCCGCTGGGGCCCCGTCGCGCAGCAGCCATCCTGCTGGCTTCGTTCGGCATGATGCTGGTCGTCCTGGGCCCTGGTGCCACCGACAGCCGTGGCGTCGACCTGCTGGGTGTCCTGTTCGCACTCGCTGCCGCGGCGTGCCAGACCGGCTATGCCCTGGTGGCGTCGCGCGGGTTCGCGTCCGTCCCTGCCTTCCAGGCGGCGCTGCTCCTGCGCGGCTTCTCGTTGCTGGCCTACCTCATCGTGCTGGTGCCACTGGTGCTACTCATGGGTGACGCTGAACGCTTGCTGGGGCCCCTCGCCGGCCCTGACGCCGGGGTGCTCATCGTCATCGCGGGGGTGTTCAGCGCGGCCCTGCCGACGGCTGCGCTGGTGGCGGGCTACCGCCGTGTGGGCCCGACGAGGGGTTCCGTGCTGATGCTTCTCGAGCCGGTCACCGGTGCCCTCCTGGCCGCCTGGTGGCTGGCGGAGCGACCCGCGCCCATCCAGCTGCTGGGCGGCCTTGCGGTGCTGGCCGGCGCGGCGCTCGTGCAGCTGACGCCCAGCCGTCACCGGCAGGCCGAGACCGAGCCCCTGGCCGAGTAGACACCCGCCGTCAGGGTGGGCGCGAGGCCTGATCCGTCTCGCCTCTCCGGGGTAAACTCGCGCTACTTGCGTCGGAGACACCCGCGCCACCCACCAAGTCGGGGCACTCCCCGGCACCACAGTGGAGGATCGATGCGCGTTCGCAAAGCAGTGTTCCCGGCCGCGGGCTGGGGGACCCGGTTCCTGCCGGCCACCAAGGCGCAGCCCAAGGAGATGCTGCCGCTGGTGGACAAGCCGGTCATCCAGTACGCGGTCGAGGAAGCTGTGGCCGCCGGGATCGAGCAGGTCATCATCGTCACCAGCAGCCAGAAGCGTGCCATCGAGGACCACTTCGACCACAGCTTCGAGCTGGAGTCGATGCTGGAAGCCAAGGGCGATATCGAGATGCTGCGCCGGGTGCGCCAGATCGGCGACATGGCCCAGGTCAGCTACGTGCGCCAGAAGGAGCAGCTGGGCCTGGGCCA
>DATHSE010000231.1:0-24068 GCA_035464455.1 Anaerolineae bacterium
TTCCACAAGTTCTTCGGCGCCACCTGCCGCCTGCTCCGCCAGGTGCCCAGCAAGGTCTGAACGCCGCGGCCGGCGGGCATGGCCAACGATCAGCGGCCGTCGGACGCCGCCATCTTCCGGTCCAGGTTGCGGCGGACGCCATGGCGCAGGCTCATCCGCCAGGCCTGGCGAGCGCGAGGGAGGGACGCTCGGATGCTGCTGCCCGAACGCCTCGAGGGCGCTGTCTACGGTCACCTCTGCGGCGATGCGCTGGGAGTGCCCTACGAATTCCAGCCACCCGATCACATCGGTGCTGTCGAGTGGCGTGGCCATGGCAGTCACGATCGGCCGCCCGGCACGTGGAGTGACGACGGCGCGTTGATGCTGGCGCTGCTGGACTCGTTGCTGACGGTCGGCTTCGACACGGCCGACCAGGCGCTCCGGGCACTGGCGTGGAGGGACGAGGGTGCCTACGCCCCGGGCGGACTCGTGTTCGATATCGGCACTGCCACGTCGCAGGCGCTGCACCAGCTCCGCTCGGGGACGCCACCGGAGGAAGCCGGCGGCGTCGATGCCAAGGGCAACGGCTCGCTGATGCGCATCCTGCCCCTGGCACTGGTCTGCCGCGGGGTCGACGACGAGGGGCTGGTCGACATGGCCGTCCGCGCATCGCGGGTCACCCACGGCAGTGCCGAGGCACAGATCGCCTGCGCGTTGTACGTGCTGATCGTCGGGCGGCTACTGCGCGGTGACGCGGACCGCGCCGATGTCCTCGCCGACTCTGTTGCCTGCCTTCGTGACCACCTGGGCCGCAACGGGCTGCCGGGCTCGAAGGAGGCTGCGCCGGCGTCAGAGGCGTTGACAGCGCTGGATGACTTCGTCGCCTGGCCGGGGCGTCGGGGTAGTGGCCGCGTCGTGGACAGCTTCTGGTCGGCCTGGGACGCATTTGCCGCTGCCGCTGACTATGCCGGTGTCGTCGTCCGTGCCGTCGAGTACGGCCACGACACCGACACCACCGCTGCCATCGCCGGTGGCCTCGCGGGCGCGTACTTCGGGGTCCACGACATCCCCTCAGGCTGGCGCTTCGGCCTGCGCGACCGCCGCATCCCGCAGGAGCTCGCCGACAGGCTGGTCGAGACAGATGTCTCCGACTGGGACGGCAAGCCGTGGCAAACGTCGCATCGGCGTCCCCTTCGAGTGGACTTCCTGGACCTTGACGGGACCGACCTGGCCACCGATGGCGGACGCGTCGGCATGACCTTCCTGCCGGGCAAGCGCTACCTGGGCTACTACACGGGCCCCCACTGGCGCGACCTGGTCGCCGATGCCATCCGCCTCAGGGAGCTGGGCGTGGACATCCTGCTGCTCCTGGTCGAGGATGACGAGCTCGAGCGTTGCCGGGTCACGGATGTGGTCGACGTGCTGCCCGCTCAAGGCGTGGAGCTGGTCCGCCACCCCATCGCCGATCCCCGGCTGCCGGCCGATGACCGCGCCTATCGGCTGCTGCTGGCCGGTCTGGCTGAGCGGGTGCGCAAGGGCGCGACGCTGGCGATCGCCTGTCGCGGCGGCCTTGATCGTGCCGGCATGACCTCGGCCTGCCTGCTGCGTGAGTGCGGCCTGGAGGCCGACACCGCCATCGACCGCGTCCATGCCGCGCGGCATCACACGCTCACGATGCTCGAGCAGCTCCGCTACGTGCGCGCCTGGCCGCCTACCTGAGGCTAGCGCCGCATCTCCACGCAATCTCCATCCTTGGTCCATCGTGGCTGCGAATGGAGCCTGCATCGTGTCGGCATCAACCCGACCGTGGCGCCCACCGGCGCCTCGACCACATGGAGAACCGACGATGCAGACTCGCTCCCCACGAACCATCCTCGCCATCTCGGCCGCATTGGCCCTGAGTGTCGGCGCACTGGCACCGACGGCGGCCTTCGCCGTGGGCCCCGGACCTCGGGCTGCCGACTGTGACGGCGACTGCACTAGTGAACCTGGAGAGGCCCTGCAGGTTCGGGCGCGCCGCGGTGCTGCGGGCCCGATGGCGGCCGGCGGCCGCGGACAGGCCCGAGCGCGTACGGCGGGCGGCGCGACACAGGCCGGCAAAGGCGCGCGCAACTGGGCCGCCGACGACCTCAGCAGAGGTCAGGGCCAGGGCCGCCAGGCCAGCGTCGCTGGTGGCCGCGGCTGGGACGAAGACGCGCTCCGCGGGCCCGAGTACTGCGATGCGTGTGACGCCGAGATGGGCACGCTCAGCGAGGCCGACATCGCGGGCCTGGTCTTCATGGCCAACGAAGAGAAGATGGCGCACGACGTCTATGCCACCTTCGCCAGCATGTACGACACCCCGGTCTTCGAGCGCATCACCCAGTCCGAAGCCCGCCACCAGCTTGCCGTGGACACGATCCTCGAGCGCTACGGCATCGAGGACGGAACGTCCGGCTTGGCCCAGGGCGTGTTCAGCGACGATGCGATCCAGCAGCTCCATGACGAGCTCATCGCCAAGGGCTCTGCCAGCCTCGAGGAAGCCATCGCCGTGGGCGTGCTCATCGAGGAGACCGACATCGCCGATCTGGAGGACCGCGTGGCCGGCTTCGACGAGATGGCTTCGCTCGAGGTGACCGCGCCCGACGTCTTCGAGATGTACTCGAACCTGCTGACTGCGAGCGGCCATCACCTGGCAGCTTTCCAGCGACAGCAGTAGCGGCCTCGCCTGCACGAGCCGCATAACCTGCTCGCGTGCGCTCGATGGCCGGGGTCGACCCCGGCCTTCGACGTACCATCCACTCCTGATGGCTCGCATCCTCGTCGTCGATGACGAACCCCACATCACCGAGGTGATCAGCGCCTACCTCGTACGCGAAGGCCACCAGGTCCAGACCGCCGCTGACGGTGACCGCGCCTACGAGCTGGCCCGGGCGACTCGCCCCGATGTCCTGGTGCTCGACGTGATGCTGCCCGGCCGCTCCGGCTTTGAGGTGCTGCGGCAACTGCGAGCCGATGGCATCAGCAGCGCCGTGGTGATGCTGACTGCCCGCGACGACGTCATCGACCGCGTGGCGGGCCTGGAGATGGGCGCGGACGACTACCTCACCAAGCCGTTCGAACCGCGTGAGCTGGTGGCGCGCATCGGGGCGGTCCTGCGGCGCATGGAGGAGCGTCGCGCCATCGCCCCAGCACAGACGCTCCTCGACGTGGCCATCGATGCCGATGCCCGAGAGGTGCGCCGGGGCAGCGAGGCTATCGCCCTGACGCGGGTCGAGTTCGACCTGCTGCTGGCCCTGGCCGAACGACCCGGCACGGTGCTGAGTCGCGCCCAGCTGGGTGAGCGCATCTTCGGAGAAGCCTTCGAGTCCGACGATCGCACCATCGACAGCCACGTGAAGAACCTGCGCCGCAAGCTCGGCCAGCCGGTCGACGGCGGCGACTACGTCGAGACCGTGCGCGGGGTCGGCTACCGGGCCGCCCGTCGATGAGCCTGCGCATCCGATTGGCGCTCATCTTCGCGCTGGTTGCGATCGTTACCGCCGGCGCCATCGCGCTGGTGACGCCGGCCATCGTCGACCGCGGATTCCGGCAGGCCGAGGCCGACGCCCGAGGGGGCAGTCAGGGCGGTGGCCTGGGGCCAGGGCCGCGAGAGGGCCGTGGCCCAGGGCGAGCGCAGCAGGAGACGACGGCCGCCATCGTGCTTGGTGCTACGGTGGCAGCCGCAGGCGCCTCGGTGCTGGGCATCCTCGTGGCGGGGCGGCTGGTGCGGCCGCTGGGACAGCTGCGTGACGCCGCCACCGGTGTCGCCGCCGGCGACCTCACTCGACGCTCCCAGCTGGCTGGTCGTGGCGACGAGATCGGCGACCTGGGGCGGTCCTTCGATCGCATGGCCGAGGCGCTCGAAGTCTCCGATGCTGCGCGGCGTCGCCTGTTTCAGGACGCCGCGCACGAGCTCAAGACGCCACTCACCGTCATCGATGCCACTACCACCGCCATCCTCGACGGCGTCTATCAGCACGATGACCGACATCTCCAGACCATCCGTGAGCAGGCGCACCTCTTGGCGCGGGTGGTCGACGACCTGCGCACGGTGAGCCTCGCCGAATCGGGACGACTGGCCCTGCAGCGCTCCGCGGTCGACGCCGCCGAGGTGGTACGGGCGGTAGCCAAAGACTGGGCGCCGCGGGCAGAGCTCGCCGGGATAGGGCTGGACGTCGAGCTGCGCGGCCAGCCCCTCACGTTCCACGCCGATCATGAGCGGGTGCGCCAGATGCTCGGGGCGCTGGTCGACAACGCGCTGCGGTACACGCCCTCTGGCGGCACGGTCGTGCTGGAGGCCCGGCCATGGGAGGGTCAGGTCCGCCTGGCCGTCCGTGACAGCGGACCCGGCGTTCCTGCTGCTGACCTGCCGCACGTGTTCGAGCGCTTCTACCGAGCCGATCCATCTCGGCAGCGCTCGTCAGGGACGTCCGGCCTTGGGCTGGCCATCGTGCGCGCCCTTGCCGATGCGCAGGGCGGCAGCGTGGGGGTCGAGAACGTGGAGCCAGGGGGTGCCCGGTTCTGGCTGCAGTTGCCGTCACCGCCAGGTGTCAGGGGCACTTGATAAGACGAGTCAAGGTGCCCGTCCTTTGGGCCTAAGGTACCGCACAGAGCGGCCACATGTCACTACCCGTCGCCTCGTCAGCACCGTGGAATGGGAGTATGAATTCTGACTCCCCGTATCAGGATTGCGAGCATCGCAGCTGCCGGTTCATCACGCGTGCCTTCGCCCTGGGTCGGCCGGTGCCGAGGCGCTGCCGCAAGTACTGTCCGGCCGCCGCATCGATCGTGGGCCTGGATGAGCTGGGTCGTGGGCAGACGGGCCGGATCCTCCGGGTCGGGGGCCGCCCGGCGGCGCGACGAAGGCTGCTGGAGCTGGGGGTCGTTCGCGGCGAGACGATCACCCTCCAACGGGCTGCGCCTTTGGGTGACCCGCTCGAGTTCGTGGTCAAGGGCTACCACCTCTCCCTCCGCAAGCGCGAAGCCGCGACCATCACCGTCGAGGCGCTCGAAGCCGTCGACGAGACGGCCCCCGCGGCATGAGTGGCACGCTGACGCTGGCGTTGGCGGGCAATCCCAACGCGGGCAAGACGTCGATCTTCAACGCCCTTACTGGCTCGCATCAGCACGTCGGCAACTGGCCCGGCAAGACCGTGGCCAAGTTCGAAGGCACGTTCCGGCACCGCGACATCGTGGGACGCATCATCGATCTTCCGGGTACCTACAGCATGAGCGCCCTCTCGCCGGAGGAGATCATCGCTCGCGACTACCTGCTCAGCCGCGAGCCTTCGGTCGTCATCGACGTCGTGGATGCCACCAACCTCGAGCGCAACCTGTACCTGACCTCGCAGCTGCTGGAACTGGGCATCCCGCTGGTGGTCGCCCTCAACGTCAGTGACAGTGCCAGGTCGAAGGGCATCCGCATCGACACGGTGCGACTGAGCCAGCTGCTCGGCGGTGCACCCATCGTCGAAACCGTCGGACACCGGGGCAAGGGCATGGATGCGCTGGTCGACGCGGCGATATCGCTCGTCGGTGCTGACGGCGCCCAGCTGCGGTTGGTGGCGTAGCCGGCCATGACCGCAACGACCGGGGCCGTCGGGCGCCCGCGCTTCCGCATCAACTACGGGCTGGACATCGAGCGGGAGATCGGGGCGCTTGTCGACCACATCAGCGCGAACCCTCGCCTTGCCGACTACGATCCACGCTGGCTGGCGATCAAGCTGCTCGAGAACGAGGACGACATCGTGGAGCGTGTCGCCGCGGTGGACGGCGCGGCCGAGCTCCTGGCACAGACCGAGCAGAGCCGGTCTCGGATCGAGTCGGCACAGGGCGAGACGCCCGACATCGCTATCGCCGATGCTCGCTACGGCTACGTCCACGGCGTCGCGACCGAGGTCGTGGACACCTCGCGCGTCAGCCGCTGGACGCTCACCGACCGGCTCGACAGGGTCCTGACGAACCGCTGGGTGGGGCTGCCCATCTTCTTCGTCGTCATGTATGTCGTCTTCCAGCTCGTGGTCAACGTCTCGGCCTTCTTCCTCGACTGGGTCGACGGCGTCTTCGGCGGCCCGGTCACGCGCTGGGTCAGCGGCCTGCTCACGATGGTCTCCGCGCCCGACTGGTTCGTCTCGCTGGTCGTCGATGGCGTCATCGCCGGTGTCGGAGCGGTCCTCGTGTTCGTGCCTGGCCTCATCGTGCTGTATCTCTTCCTGACCCTGCTCGAGGACAGCGGCTACATGGCCCGGGTGGCCTTCGTGATGGACCGCGTGATGCGCTTCACCGGGCTCCATGGCAAGTCGTTCATGCCCATGATCCTGGGCTTCGGCTGTGCCGTGCCAGCCATCTACTCCACGCGCACGCTGGAGAGCCGCAATCAGCGCATCCTCACCAGCCTGGTGCTGCCGCTAATGTCGTGCTCGGCGCGTCTGCCCGTGTACGTCGTCTTCGGCCTCGCCTTCTTCGGTGCCGCCGCGGGCAACGTCATCA
The DNA here is from genome assembly GCA_035464455.1 of Anaerolineae bacterium. Taxonomy (GTDB): domain Bacteria; phylum Chloroflexota; class Limnocylindria; order Limnocylindrales; family CSP1-4; genus JAFMJV01. The sequence goes on from DATHSE010000231.1 coordinate 6,490, forward strand.
CCGGTCTCTACGTCTTCGGCATCGTCGTCGCCGCCATCGTCGCCGCGATCATGAGCCGGACGATCCTGCGCGAGCGCCAGGACACGCTCTTCGCGCTGGAGCTGCCGCCCTATCGTCTGCCGGCGACGCGGGTGCTGCTGCGCCACACGTGGCAGAAGAGGCGCGAGTTCGTCGTCAAGGCAGGGACCGTGATCTTCGCGGTCGTGGTCATCCTGTGGTTCGCCATGAGCCTGCCGTGGGGCGTGGACAACCAGCGTGACAGCTACTTCGGCCAGGCCAGCGCCGCCATCGCTCCCGTCTTCGCACCTGCCGGCTTCGGCGATTGGGAGGCCTCGGGTGCTCTCGTCACCGGCTTCATCGCCAAGGAGGTCGTCGTCTCCACGATGGGCCAGATCTACGTCGGCGGCGATGAGGACGCCGACGAGGCGGATGCCGTGACCCCGACGCTGGGGGAGGATGTGCGCGAGATCGCAAGCAGCTTCGTCGCTGCCACCGAGGGTGCGGTGCGCGCGACGATCAGCCTGATCCCCGGCGTTGACCTGCTGCCGGAGGAAGAGGCCGAGCCCGAGGAGACGCAGTTGAGCGCCGCGCTGCAGGCGGCCTTCTCACCGCTCGCTGCGCTCGGGTTCGTCGTCTTCGTCCTCATCTACACGCCCTGCGTGGCCACCATCGCCGCCATCAAGGGCGAGTTCGGTTGGCGCTGGGCGGCCTTGTCGGGCGCCTACCAGTTCGCCATCGCCTGGCTGCTGGCAGTGCTCATCTTCCAGGTGGGGACGTTCCTGGGGTACTCCTGATGCTGCGTGACGTCATCTCGGCCATCAGCGTGGCCGGCCGACCGATGTGCCTGGCCGACCTCAGCCGCGACCTCGGCATCGAGCAGTCGGCACTCGAGGGCATGCTCGAGATGCTCGTGGCACGCGGTCGACTGCGCGCCATCGTCGCCGATGATGCGGGTTGCAGCGCGTGTCCCATCAAGGGCGGCTGTTTCATCATGAGCGACGGCGTGGCCAAGACGTATGCGCTGGCGCCGGGCGCGGCGGCGCCCGAGGCATCGCTACCTTCGTTCCGCTAGCTGCTCCCTGGCCTTGCGGGCGCAGCTCCCGGCTACGATCGCACGAGCTCACGCTCGACCGGGCGCATTCCCACCACGCGGGCCAACGCGACCTGCGCGGCCGCGCCGGGCCAGTGCCTATCCCATCGGGCGGTCCGGCATGACGACCCTCCCCCCTGAGCGGGAGGATCGCGACGGCGCGACTGGTCGAGGGTCGCGCTGTCCCGCCGGCTGGGACGCGGCGTGCCATCACAGGAGGACGATGGCGCTGCCAAGCGGATCCAGTCCCGCCTCCAGGCGGGCCAGCGCATCCTTCCCGGGGACTGGGAAGTCGGACATGAACCCGTGCCCTGCGACACGCATGAACGCACGGTTGTGGCGCGTGTCAGCGAGCAGCAGGATGAGGTGATCGACCCCGCCATCCCTGCGCTTCAGTGCAAGCCGTCGCTGGAGGCCCTGTGAGTCCCGAGCTCTTGTCTCAGCCTCCACGCCGACGCGTACACTGGACAGCAGCACGAGCGCGTCCCATGCACGCTGGTCGCGCGTGCCCGGCAGCACTACCTCCGTCCGCCAGCGGGCGCCCGGCCCGAGCCTCGCCCGAAGTCGCTCTAGCAACTCCAGGTGCGCGCGGTCACGCACGGGACTGCCGCCCGGATACGCGCGGACGCTGATATCGAGCCCGACCACGGCGGCGGCTGCGGCCAGGTCGACCACTGAGAGCCGAGGTGCTTCACCGCGCTCGAGCCGGCTCCATGCCGACTTCGACATGCCGACGGCGCCGCTGGCGACCGCCTGACTCAGGTCGTGATCGAGCCTCGCCTCGCGTACCTCTTGCCCGATCCGGGTCAGGGTGGAGAGCGCCGCGCGCCTTGCTCGGTCGTGTCGCCGTTCGTGTCCAGCCACCGTTCCATACTGAACGTCTTGCCTTATGCGCGGCTTTTGCCACCAGGTCGTCTACGCGCCATGCCGTGACGTCGACGGCGTGTCCCGCGCCGGCCGCACGCTGTGCCACCACGTCGTCCGCGTGTCCCGCGCCGTGGGACAGCCTGACCGCAGCGGGGCGGAACAGGCCGGTCGTTCCCGCGCGCCGGCACGATCCGCCATCGCCGACCGGTCGGTGGGACAGGCCTACACCGAAGCGCTGCCTGATGCTTGGTTCACCCTCACGATGGGAAACGGCAGGGGCCGATGGAGAGGTGGCCGGACGCCCACACGCCGGTGCCAACGACCGCGCCCGACGCGATACGGACGCCCTCAGCCTCCAGCCTCTCAGCGAGTGTGATGTCTCACGTGCCCTGATGTGACGGCCGACCAACGGCCCGCCCGCGCACGGCCGAACGGCACAGGCCGCAGCCGTGGTCCGAGTGCACGATGGCACGGAGTGTGGCGGCCCCTCGGTGGCCGCCGGCGTGGCGGAGCCCATCGACACAAGGGGGGACACCGGGTTTGGATGCCGAACTGCTCGCTCGTCTGCAGTTCACCCTGACGGCGAGCTACCACTTCATCTTCCCACCCCTGAGCATCGGACTGGGCCTGATGCTGGTGCTCATCAGCGGCATGTACCTGCGCACCCGCGATCCCAAGTGGCGCCGCCTGTCGTTCTTCTGGGTGAAGATCTACGGCATCGTCTTCGCCATGGGCGTCGCCACCGGCGTCGTCATGGAGTTCGAGTTCGGCATGAACTGGTCGGAGTACTCGCGCTTCGTGGGCAACGTCTTCGGCTCGCTGCTGGCGGCAGAGGGCGTCTTCGCCTTCTTCCTCGAGGGCGGCTTCCTGGGGCTGATGCTCTTCGGCGGTACCCGCCTGGGGCCACGGATGTGGTTCCTGGCCAGCCTCATGGTCGTCGTGGGCGCCCACTTCAGCGCGCTCTGGATCGTGATGGCCAACTCCTGGATGCAGACACCCGCCGGCTTTGCCATCCAGGACACGCCCGCCCCGACCCGGGCGGTGATGACCGACTTCTGGGAGGTCGTCTTCACGCCCTCCTTCGTGCCGCGCATCCTGCACGTGTTCTTCGCCAGCTGGACAGCTGGGGCCGCGCTCGTGGCCAGCGTGGGCGCCTGGTACATCCTCCGGAAGCAGGAGTTCGCCGACCTGGGCAAGGCCTCGCTGTCCATCGCGCTGCCCTTCTTCATCCTCTTCGCGGTCGCCAACGCCTTCATCTTCGGCCCGGAATCCGCTCGCAACGTGGCTGAGCATCAGCCCACCAAGCTGGCGGCGATGGAGGGCATCTGGGAGACGGAGGAGAACGCCCCGGCCTACCTGTTCGGCTGGGTGGACGCGGATGCCGGGACGACCACCGGCCTGGCCGTCCCGGGCCTGCTGAGCTTCCTCAGCGGCCAGGGCACCGTCGCGGGCATCGATTCCTTCGAGGTGCCGCCGACGGTGGTGAACCTCACGTTCCAGGCGTACCACCTGATGGTGGCGCTGGGCATGGCCATCGTCCCCTTCGCGATGGTGGCGGCCTGGCTGTGGTTCCGGAGGCGCCGACTGCTCGACCACCGCTGGGCGCTGTGGATCGTCGTGTCGACGGTCTTCGTCTCGCTCTTCGTCATCACCATGGGCTGGTGGACGGCCGAGTTCGGCCGCCAGCCCTGGATCGTCTACGAGCTGTTGCTGACCGCAGATGCTGTGTCGCCGGTCGTGTCGGCGGACGAGATCGTCGTCTCGCTGGGCGGCTTCGCGCTGGTCTACGCGCTGCTGTTGGCGCTCTTCGTGTACCTCATGAACGCCAAGATCCAGCATGGCCCGGCGCCGCTGGAGGAGATCGAGTCCAGACCGGTAGAGGACCTGCCGGACACGCTGCGCGGGATCTTCCGTGCCCGCGGCGAGGGTGAGGAGAGGATGGTTCGATGATCCTCAACGAGATCTGGTTCGTCCTCTTCGTCATCATCATCGGCGGCTACCTCGTCCTCGACGGGTTCGACATGGGGGTGGGCATCCTGCACCTGCCGCTGGCCCGGACAGACACCGAGCGGCGGACGCTGCTCAACTCCATCGGCCCGGTCTGGGACGGCAACGAAGTGTGGTTGGTCCTCGGCGGCGGCGTCCTCTTCGCGGTCTTCCCCTTCGCCTATGCCTCGCTGTTCTCGGGCTTCTACATCGCCTTCATGCTGGTGCTGATGGTGCTCATCTTCCGAGCCGTCACGCTGGAGTTCCGCTCTCAGCGACCCGGGTCCATCTGGCGCACGGTTTGGGATACCAGCTTCTTCCTGAGCTCGCTGTTGCTGGCGCTGTTGCTGGGGGTCGCCTTCGGGGCCATCCTCAACGGGGTGCCGCTCGGCGCCGATGGGGAGATCGTGGTCAATCTCTTCGAGATGCTGACACCCTATGCCCTGCTCATCGGCATCACCGCGGTGGCCATGTTCACGATGCACGGCGCCATCTACCTCATGCTCAAGACCGAGGGCGAGATCCAGGCCCGCGCCAAGCGCTGGCTGCCGTACCTGATGGTCGGCTTCGTGGTGCTCAACACGCTCGGCGTCATCGCCAGCGTGGCTCTCGGCCTTCCCTTCACCGAGCGCTACCTCGAGCAGATCTGGCCGGTCATCTTCCCAGCCGGCGCATTGCTGGCGATGGGTGCAGTGTGGTACTTCGTGCAGCGGGCGAGCTACTTCTCGGCCTTCGTGGCCTCGTCGGTGATGATCCTGCTGCTGCTGGTGGCGGGCGGTATCGGGATGCACCCGAACCTCATCGTCTCCAGCACCGACGCGGCCTACAACCTCACCATCTACAACGCTGCCTCGGAGGCCAACACGCTGACGGTGGCCCTGGTCGTCGCCATCATCGGGATGCCGTTCGTGCTGCTATACACGACCGGTGTCTACTACATCTTCCGGGGCAAGGTCCGCGTCGAGCCGACGAGCTACTAGCCGACCAGCTGCGAGCCGACGAGCTGATCGCCGACGAGTTGCCAGGCGTGGGCCATGGGGTCCCGATGACCGAGCTGCAGGCTGCTGGCGCGTGCGGCTGAGCCCGCCGTGATCGGCGTGCCCGCGCAACGCGTCGCCGCCACCCCCGAGCGGCGACTGCTGGGCCACGACCCGCGGGCCCGACGCTGGATGGTGGTGGCGATCGCTGCCGGTTTCGGCGCCACGCTGGCGCTGATCGGGCAGCTCATCACCGTGGCGCTGGCGGTGGCGGGCGTGTTCGTCGATGCGCGCACCCTCGATGAGGTGCTGCCGTTGCTGGCGGTGGGGCTCCTGCTGCTCGTGCTGCGCAGCGCCCTCGGGATCGTCGGCGAGGTGGCGGCGCGACGCTCCGCGGACGCGCTGGTGGGCACGTTACGCGCCGACCTGACCGGCCAGCTGCTGCGCCTGGGTCCGACCTGGATGAGCGGCGAGCGCAGCGGCGAGATCAGCGGCGTCCTGATCGGTGGCCTGGAAGCCATCGAGGACTACATCACCACCTATCTGCCGGCTCGCTGGATGGCCATGCTCGTGCCCCTCTCGGTGATGGTCATCGTGGGGCTGCTCGATCCGTTCTCGGTGCTGGTGCTGCTGTTCACCGGGCCGCTGCTGCTGTTGCTGCTGATGGTCATCGGCGGACGCACGCGTGCCGTGTCCGAGCGACGGTTCATGGAGATGCGCACGCTCAGCGCGTTCTTCCTCGACATCCTTCGTGGGCTCGCCACGCTCAAGATGTACGGGCGCAGCCGTGAGCAGGTGGGGAACCTGCAGCGCATCAGCAGCCGCTACGGCGACGCCACGATGGACGTGCTGCGGACGGCGTTCCAGACATCGCTGGTGCTCGAGTGGGGCGCCGCCCTCGCCATCGCGCTCGTAGCGGTAGAGATCGGCCTGCGGCTGCTGGAGGGAGGTATCGCCTTCGAGCGCGCCCTGGCCGTGCTGCTCATCACCCCCGAGTTCTTCCTGCCGCTGCGCGCGCTGGCCACCCGGTTCCACACCGGCACCGCCGGCAAGGCTGTCATCGGGCGGACGTTCGAGATCCTGGACGTGCCGGTCACCACTGCCGTGACGGCGAGCGAGCCGGCCCATCCCGTCGTCACCACCCCAGCGTTGTCCGAGCCGCCTCGCATCCACTTCGAGGCCGTCCGCTTCAGATACCCGGGTCGCTCCGCTCTGGCGCTTGACGACGTCAGCCTGGCGCTGCCAGCGGGAACGTCGCTGGCACTCGTGGGAGCTACCGGTGCGGGCAAGTCGAGCCTGGCCAGCCTGCTGCTGCGCTTCATCACGCCGGATGACGGCCTCATCGGCGTCGATGGGCGGCCACTCGACCGCATCCCGCTCTCAGCCTGGCGCGCGTCCCTGGCGTGGGTGCCACAGCGGCCGCACCTCTTCGACGGCACCATCGCCGACAACATCCGGCTGGCCCGGCCGAACGCGCCGGATGCCGCCGTCCTCGCTGCCGCCGAGGCTGCCAACGCCGCCGACTTCATCCGGCGCCTTCCACGCGGTTACGAGACGCCGGTGGGGGAGGCCGGCAGCCGCCTGTCGGGCGGCCAGCGGCAGCGTCTCGCCATCGCCCGGGCCTTCTTGCGTGACGCGCCGCTGCTGGTGCTCGACGAGGCCACGTCGCACCAGGACGAAGCCAGCGAGGAAGCCATCAGCGACGCCATGTCGCGCCTGCTGGTCGGGCGGACCGTGCTCATCATCGCCCATCGGCTGCGGCTGGCCGAGCGTGCCGACCAGGTCGTCGTGCTGAACGCCGGTCGGATCGTGGAGTGCGGCACGCCGGCAGACCTGCTGGCGGCGGGTGGACCCTATCGGCGGTTGGTCGATGACCACGCCGGCGAGGAGGTCGACCGGTGAGCGACCTGCGTCGCCTCCTGCGCCTGGTCCTGCCGCACTGGCCATGGCTGGCCGCGGCCGCGCTCTTCGGCGTCGTCGCCATCGGCGCCAACGTCGCGCTCATGGGGCTGTCCGCGTACCTCATCTCCAAGGCCGCCATCGCCAGCAGCGTCGCCGAGCTGGCGCTTGCGGTCACCGGCGTGCGGGTGCTGGCCGTCTCCCGCGCGACCTTCCGCTACCTGGAGCGCTATACCACGCACCGCGTGATGTTCCGCATCCTGGCCACGCTGCGCGTGTGGTTCTACCGGGCCATCGAGCCGCTGGCGCCGGCGCGCCTCGTCCATCGGCGCAGCGGCGATCTGCTGGCTCGTTCGGTCTCCGACGTCGATGCCCTCGAGGACTTCTATATCAAGGTGCTCATGCCGCCGCTGGTGGCTGCGGTCGTGGTGGCATCGGTCTGCATCGTCTACGGACTGTTCGACGTCGCCATCGGGCTCGTCCTGGCACTCTTCCTGGTCGTCACGGGCGTGGTGCTCCCGCTCGTCTCGCGCCGTCTCTCGGCGATGCAGACAGCCTCGATGGCGAGGATGCGCGGCGACGTCGGCGCCATGCTGGCGGACCAGGTGCAGGGTCTCCCTGACCTGGTGGCGCTGGACGCGGCCAGTGACCATCGCGCCCGTCTGCTGGCACGAGCCCGCGAGCTGGACCAGGCGCGCCAGCGCACGGGTGCCATCGAGGGCGTCAGCAACGCTCTCGGCGGGCTGTTCGCCTCGCTGGCGGGTCTGACGGTCCTCGTGCTGGCCATCCCGCTGGTGTCAGCCGGCGAGGTCGAGGGCGTCTTCCTGGCGGCGTTGCCGCTGGCGGCCATCGCGGCGTTCGAGGCCGTGCAGCCGCTGTCTCGTTCGCTGCAGTCGCTGGACGCGAGTCGCGCCTCGACCCGACGCCTGTTCGAGCTCATCGACGCGCGGCCGGCGGTGCTGGACCCGGTCGAGCCGTCGGCCGCGCCGGCGACGCACGAGATCGACATCCGCGGCCTCTCCTTCCGCTACGAGGAGGCGGAGCCGTGGGTGCTGCAGGACCTGGACCTGCAGGTGTCGCAGGGTGAGCGGGTCGCTATCGTCGGCCCCAGCGGTTGCGGCAAGTCCACGCTCGTGTCGCTGCTGCTGCGCTTCTGGAACTACGAGCTGGGCGAGATCCGCGTCGGTGGCCGCGACCTTCGCGAGCTCGGAGCGGACGACGCCAGGGCCATGTTCAGCGTCGTTCCGCAGGACGTGCACCTGTTCAATGCCAGCATCGAGGACAACCTGGCCGTGGCGGCCCCGGCGGCCGATGGCGAGGCCATGGTGCATGCCTGCCGCATCGCCCAGCTGCACGACTTCATCGCCTCGCTGCCGCGCGGCTACGACACCGTCGTTGGCGAGAACGGCCTGCTTCTGAGTGGCGGGGAGCGCCGGCGCCTGGCGATCGCTCGTGCCGTGCTGCGGGATGCACCCATCGTCATCCTCGACGAGGTGACGGCCGACCTCGACAGCACCACCGAGGCGGCCCTGTGGCGATCGCTGGAACCGTGGCTGGCGGGCAGGACGGTACTGGTGATCTCGCACCGACCGACCATCACGACGCAGGTGGACCGGGTGGTGCGAGTGGATCTGTAAGCTGGATTTCACCCGCTCCGGCGCTGGGCGTGCTACGTTGGTACGGCTGCACGTCGCAGCGCGATTGCGTGGTCGACCTTCTCTCGAACGGACCGTGCGTATCAGCGACACAGTTCGGGAACCAAAGGAGGTCAACATGGCCACCGGAACCATCAAGAAGCTCGTCTCGGACCGAGGCTTCGGATTCATCTCTGCCGAGGACGGCAAGGAGTACTTCTTCCACCGCAACGAGCTGGAGAGCTCGTCCGATTTCGATCGGCTCGCTGGTGGCGAGAAGGTCGAGTTCGAGATCGGCCAGAGCCCCAAGGGCCCGCAGGCCCAGCGCGTTCGCCTGACCTAACCGTCGCCGAGCGGCGGCTCCGCCGCGACCGACACGAAGGCCCGTCCGAGTTCGGACGGGCCTTCTGCATTGCCCGGAGGGCCGCCGGGCTCGCGACCTACAGCAGCCAGCTCCCCGCGGCCGTCGCCCCCACGACAGTGAAGCCAAGGATCATCTGGCGCACGCCCAGTACCTTGGCCGGTCGAGGCGGTCGCAGCAGGGTGATGCGCTGGATGACGATGACGCCCACGAGCGCAAGCGCCCCGACGCCGAGCGCCGGATCCAGCCACAGCGCCGCGATGGCAGTCACGACCGCAGCCAGGTCACCGAGGACCGATGGCGCCGCTGGGACCGGCCGGCCGTGGATCCGCGAAACCTGCGCGCGAACGTGCGGGATGGACGAGAAGACGCGTCCGCCCAGGATGACCCACGCCCCGATGGCGAGTGGCCATGGGGCACCTCCTGCCAACGCTCCCGCGGCGGCGACGGCGGCGATGGCGACGGAGCCGGCGATCTCCGGCACGATGTGTCGGCTCATGGATCGCATGTCGAACCACAGCGCCATCACCAGGAGCGGCGCAGCCATGACCAGCGGTAGCCACCACCTCGGGTCCTGGGCGAGCAACGCTGCGAGCCCCAGGGCGACAGCGATGGCCACCAGCTCGATGCCTGCGACGCGGGTAGCCAGCCTCGTCCGCTCCAGGCTCAGCGTGGTGCGCGGCCGCGCCCGGTCACGCTGCCTGTCGATGAGCACGAGCCGGAGGGGCGTGCGCAGCAGGAGCGCCAGCAGCGCCGCGACGGCGAGGAACAGGCCCGCGAGGCTGGGGGCGATCAGCACACCCAGGATGCCGGGCTCGAGCGTCAGCCCCCAGCCGCCGTGCTCGGCAGGCATGCCGACAGAGCGCAGGGTCGGGCGCCTCGCGGACCCCGTCACCAGACGGCGTGCCTAGGAGGCGAGTGCAGCAGCTACCTTGGATAGTCGGCTGTGGGCGTCGTCCGCCACTGCTTGCAGCTCGGCGAGGTGGATGTCCCCGAGCATGCCGATGGGATCTACCACCGAGACGGTGGTGCCGGTGCCATCCTCGTCTTCGTAGAGGATGACGTTGCAGGGCAGCAGCAGGCCGACCTGCGGTTCCGCGGTGAGGGCGCGGATGGCGAGACCGGGGTTACAGGCGCCGAGGATGGCGTACTGGCGGAACTCGACGTCCAGCTTCTCGCGGAAGGTCCGGCGCATATCGATCTCGGTGACGATACCGAAGCCCTGTTCCTTGAGGGCGGCTTCGACCTTCGCTCGTGTCTGCTCATAGGGAGCATCAAGGTGGACGGTGAGGGCGTAGGCATCGAGTGGGTTGCTCATGTCCCGAGGATACTGCTCCGTGACGCCGCGGCCGTCAGGGCGGAAGCGCTGGCCGCCCCGAGTCGCTACGATTCACGGGAGATGACTGCTGCTCAACCACTCGTCGACGCCATGGGTCGCGCCGGCTACCGCCTGACCGAGCCGCGTCGCGTGGTAGCCGAGCTGGTCGCAGCGCGCGCAGGCCACTTCACGGCCGGTGACCTCATCGAGGATGCCGCTGCCAGGGATCTGGGTGTCGGCCGGGCGACCATCTTCCGTGCGCTCGAGCTCTTCACCGAGCTCGAGGTCCTCGAGCGGATCGACCTGCCGACCGGCGATCACGCCTACGTCCCCTGCTTGCCGCAGCATCACCATCACCACATCGTCTGTGACACCTGTGGGCGGGTGACCGAGGTCGAGGACCTGGGCCTCGGCAGCGCCATCGAGCAGATCGAGGAGCGCACCGGCTGGGAGGTCGGCAGTCACCGGCTCGAGCTCTTCGGACGCTGTCCGAGCTGCCGGGCCGATCAGGATCGCTAGCGGCTCTTGCGCGGGCAAGTGAGACTGAGTATCATCTCGATATGAAGACACTGACTGCCCTGGCCCTCGGCCTGTCGCTGCTGGCCGCCGCCCCTGTGGCTGCGACCGAGGATGGATCAGGACGTCCGGTCTCCATCGTCGTCACCACCGAGGTGCTCGGCTCCATCGTCGATCAGCTGGTAGGAAACGCCGCCGACGTCACGACCCTCATGAGCGGAGGCGTCGATCCACACACCTGGCAGCCCTCTGCCCGTGAGACGGAGGCGCTGTTCGACGCCGACCTCATCGTGGCCAATGGCCTGGACCTGGAGGAGGGGCTGGCGGTGGTCCTCGACCAGGCCGAGGCCGACGGTGTGCCCCTGTTCCACGCGGCCGACTTCATCACCCTTCGCGCGTCAGCCGGGGCGCAGGAGGAGCTCGACCACGAGGACGAGGCCGACCAGGAGGACGAGGCCGACCACACCGAGGAAGCCGGCCACGAGCATGGGCATGCCGCCGGCGACCCCCACTTCTGGCTCGACCCCATCGCCATGCGCGACGTGGTGCTGGCGCTCGGGCTGGCCCTCGATGACATCGGCGTCGAGCTGGGGGACCGTCCTGCCGCCCTCGCCTCCGAGCTCGAGCAGCTGGACGGGGAACTGGCCGAGATGCTGGCGGTGATCCCCGCCGAGCAACGCCAGCTGGTCACCGGCCACGGCGCGCTGGGCTACTTCGCCGACCGCTACGGCTTCACCATCGTCGGCACCGTCGTCCCGGGGCTGTCCTCTGCGGATGAGCCCTCGGCCCGCGAGATCGCCAGCCTCATCGAGGACATCAAGGCTGCCGGGTCAGTGGCGCTCTTCACCGATATCGGCACGCCGCAGTCGGTGGCGCAGGCGGTGGCCCAGGAGACTGGCGCCACGATCGTCGAGCTGCAGGTCGCGCAGCTGCCCGAGGCTGGCGCCTACCAGGATCTGCTGCTCGAGCTGGCCACGCTGGTGCGCGATGCACTGGCTGGACCGCCGATCGAGGGCTGATGGCCGTCGAGCGCTGGGATGAGCGCTATGCCGCCCGCGAGTACGTCTGGGACGTAACGCCCAACCAGTTCGTCGAGCGCTACCTCACCGGCCTGACGCCTGGACGCGCCATCGACCTGGCCGCGGGGGAGGGGCGCAACGCCATCTGGCTGGCACGGCAAGGCTGGCAGGTGACCGCGGTCGACTTCTCGCAGGTGGGCCTTGACAAGGCCCGCCGGCTGGCGACCGAGCATGGCCTGGCGGCTGCGGTAGAGCTGGTGGAGGCCGATGCCCTGGTGTACGAGCCGCCCGCGCGGGTGGATCTCGTCGTCATCGCCTACCTGCAGATCCCGTCCGCTCAGCAACGCGTCGTCCTCGAGCACGCCGCCGCCTGGCTGCGCCCCGGTGGCACGCTCTTCATCGTGGCGCACGATCGTTCGAACGTCCAAAGCGGCCACGGGGGACCTGCCGATCCCGACGTCTGCTATGACGTGGCGACCACCGCCGAGGCGCTCCCAGGGCTCGAGATCGTCAGCGCCGAGGTCGTTCGACGCGAGGTCGAGACCGACGATGGGCCTCGCAGCGCGCTGGACACGCTCGTCATGGCGCGGCGGCCGGAGTGATGTCGATGACGACCTTGCCCTGCACGTGCCCGTCCGCGACGTAGCGAAGGGCCGCGGCGGCCTCCGCCAGCGGGTAGCTGCGGTCGACGACGGGATGGATGGCGCCGGAACGCAGTAGCTCGCTCACCTCCTCCATGTCGCGCCGGCGGTTGGGCCAGCCGAGCAGCAGACCGACCGTCTGCGGGCTCGTCCTGGAGATGAGCGTACCGAGTGTCGCCGCCTCGACGATACGCCGGCTGGAGCCGCCGACCATGCGGTAGACGCCGCCGGGCGTCAGCGCTCGCCGGCTGGCTCGGACGGAGCGATGCGCCTGGATGTCCAGGATGAGGTCGTAGCGCTCGCGGCGACGGGTGTAGTCCTCGCGCCGGTAGTCGATGACCTCGTCGGCCCCGAGCGAGCGCAGCAGCTCGGCCTTGGGGGCGCTGTCCACGGCGGTCACGTGTGCGCCGCGCGCCTTGGCCATCTGCAGCGCGAAGGTGCCCATGCCGCCACCCGCTCCATTGATGAGGACACGGCTGCCCACGCCGATGTCGCCCTGACCCCGGATGCCCTGCAGCGCCACGCAGGCCGCCGACGGCACCGCTGCGGCCTGCCTGAAGCTCAACCCCGTCGGCATGTGCGTCAGCGCCTCGGCCGGCACAGCCACGTACTCGGCGAAGGCGCCGAAGCCGTGTTCGGAGAGGTCGGCGTAGACCTCGTCGCCAACCTTGTGCGAGGTCACCCGCGTCCCGACCGCCTCGACGACACCTGCGACATCCGAGCCGATGACGCGGTGCCGGGGCCGGAAGGGCGCGCCGAGCCGGACGAGCGCCATGCCCCGCAGGTACTCGACGTCTGCTGCGTTGACCGAGGAGGCATGGACGCGCACCAGCACCTCGTCGTCGCCGATACCCGGGACCGGAAGATCTGCCAGCTCGATCGACTCGGGCGGTCCGTAGCGGCGCTGGACGATGGCCTTCATGAGGACCGGGCGCGCGGCACTCGGCGCTGCCGCACCCCGCTGCTCATCGGCGCCTTCCACGCCGCTATCCTGACAGGCAGCCGAGGCACTCGAAGGAACGAGCCTCGATGCTGCTACCGCCACGGCTGTGGTCGAAGATCACGCGTCTGCGCCACTGAGGGCACTTCGGACCGGCCTGCTCGTCGTCGCCGTCATCGCTGTTCACGGACCGTCTGCCCGGGCGACGGCCCACCCTCTTCGTAGGCAGTCAAGGCGACGACCCGCTCCCTGGCTCGGTAGCCTGAGGCCTGCCGAGGCGAGAGGGGATGCCGACGGACGTTCGCGCCTCGGAGGAAATGGAGCGGGAGACGGGATTCGAACCCGCGACATCCAGCTTGGAAGGCTAGCGCTCTACCGGCTGAGCTACTCCCGCTCGGGTGACCCTGCTTCGCGACGACGGTAGGTGCGATCGCGATGGCAGTTCGCACACACGATATCGCACTTGGCGATCTCTGCAAGGATCTTCGCCGTCCCGGCGCGTCCTATCATGCGACTGACGGTGTAGACCTTGGTCCGCGCGTCGCGATGGTCGAAATCCATCACGCAGGGTGCGAATCGACCACCGCAGTCCACGCAGGGCACGTCTTTGAGGCCATCCAGCATCTGAGCCTGGTTCCGCCAGTACACCCGCTTCCGCCGCAGCTCATCGGAGGGAGTGGCAGACCTGTGCGCTGGTACCTGCGTGGCGTTCCTTGACCATGTCCGCAGTCGATGACAATTGGCGCACACGACGTCGCATTTCGCCATCTCCTCCATGAGGCGAGCGGGCGAGGCCAGCATCGCGCCACCCGCGGTCAGGCGAAATGTCTTCCGCCCAGGATCGCGGTGGTCGAAGTCCATCTGATGCGGCAGGAACTCAACCCGACAGTCCATGCAGGGTTTCGATCTCAGGCTTCTCAGCTCATCGCGTCGCAGGCCCTGTCGGCTGCGTACGCGCTCGATCTCTCGCGCACGGTTATGCCGGTAGTACCTGGCATTGGCGGGCCGTTGATCGCGCGTCGTAGCCATCCTCATGCCTGTTCGCGCGGCTCGGCGATGACGAGCGGATGTGAGAGCTGTGGGTGGGGGATGACCAGCATGGGGATGTCGAAGACCGACTCCAGCAGGTCGGGTCGCAAGACCTCTGACGGCGTCCCGCTGTCGATCACCCGGGACTCGCGCAGGAGCACCACGCGGTCGGCGTAGGCGGCGGCGAGGTTGAGGTCGTGCAGCACTGCCAGCACTCCGCGACCTGCACCGGCGATCTGGCGCAGGAGGCGCATGGCCGTGTGCTGATGCGCCGGGTCGAGGCTGGAGGTGGGCTCATCCAGCAGCAGGAAGCGTGCGCTGGGGGCGTCGTCCTCGATGGCGGTCACCTGGGCGACGGCGCGGGCGAGCTGCACGCGCTGACGCTCACCGGTCGAGAGCGTGGCGTACACGCGGCCGGCCAGGTGCGCGCAGTCGACCGCGGTCAACAGCTCGCGGATGACCTCGCGGTCGGCATCGCCGGGGTCGCCGCCGTGGAGCGGCAGCCGACCCATCAGCGCGACCTCCTCGGCCGTGAAGGCGAAGGCCACGGCCCGGTCGGTGCTCATCACCGCGCGGCGACGCGCCAGCTCGTCCCGCGGCCAGTCGGCCACGGCTCGTCCCTCGAGGGTCACCGTCCCGGCCGACGGGGCCCGGTCGCCCGCAAGCGCTTGGATCAGCGTGGATTTGCCGGCGCCGTTGGGGCCGGCGATGGCCACGATCTCGCCCGCCCGGACCTCCAGCGACACGCTGTCGAGCAGCGTGGCTGAGCCGATGCGGACGGAGATACCGTGTGCGGCGTAGGTCATCGCGCCAGCAGGCCCCGCTCGTGCAGCAGCAGCCACAGGAAGAAGGGGGCGCCGGCCAGCGCGGTGATGACACCGATGGACAGCTCCGCGGGCGAGAAGAGGCTGCGGGCGAGCACGTCGGCGACGACGAGGAACGTCGCACCAAGCAGGGCGGAGCCGACGGTCACCACCCGGTGCGGTCGTCCGACCCACCGGCGGATGAGGCTCGGCATCATCAGCGCCACGAAGGCGATGACGCCGGCCATCGCCACGGCGACGGCGGTGAGGAGGGCGAAGATGGCGCCGCTGACGAGCGTCAGCCGCCGGACGTCGATGCCGAGGTGCCCGGCCTCCGACTCACCCAGCGCCAGCGCATCGAGGCGGGGGCCAAGGCGTGCCAGCAGCGCGATGGTCGGAACGACGATGAGCGCTGCGACCACGACATCGCGACCCACGATGCCAGCGAAGGAGCCCAGCGTCCAGAACGTGACCGAGCCGATCTCCGGGTCGCGGCCGGCCGCGACCACCAGCGCGGTCACCGCGGCGAAGAAGGCGGAGAGCGCGATGCCCGCGAGGAGCATGGTCGCCACCACCACGCGACCCGACGACGAGGCCACGCGGTAGACGATGGCCGCTGCGACGACAGCGGCGATGAAGGCCGTCGCCACCACCAGCACGCTGCCGGCGTATGCGGTCACCATGCCCAGTGCGACCGCCGCAGCCGTTCCCAGCGTCGCACCCAGCGCTGCGCCACCGCCGATGCCGACCAGTGCCGGGTCCGCCAGCGGCGTCCGGTAGAGGCCCTGCATGGCCACGCCGGCGCCACCCCAGGCGGCCCCCACGAGGGCTGTCGCCAGCACGCGCGGCGTGCGGATGGCGCTGAGGACGGTCTCCTGCTGGTCACTGAACGTGGGGCCGATGTCCAGGCCGAGGCGCGCGCCCAGGATGGCGATGACCTCGGTGGGCGAGATGGCGACGGCGCCGACGCCCAGCGCCACCACGATGGCTGCCAGGAGGACGATGGCTAGCGCGGCCAGCCGCGGCCCGCTGCGCGTTACTGGGGGAGCTCCGGGTGCAGCAGCCGGGCCAGGTCGGCGATGGCCTGCCCGGTGCGTGGGCCGAAGCCCAGCAGGTAGAGGTCTTCCATGGCGACCACGCGATCGTTCGCCACAGCCGACGTCTGGTTGACGCCGGGGTGCTCGATGAACGCGTCGTAGCCGCCCAGCCGCTCGACGGAACCTGTCGTGGTCAGGATCACGTCTGGGTCGCTCTCGACGATGCCCTCGGGCGTCATGGGGATGTAGCCGGGAAAGCCGGGATAGACGTTGGTGCCGCCGGCAAGCTCGATCATGGAGCCGGCAGCCGTGACGGCCCCGGCCACCAGCATCGGAGCGTCGGGTGGCTGGAGGATGAAGAGGACGCGCGGCGAGCTGGTCGCCCCGGCCACGAGCGTCTCGGCTGCTGCCACCTCGGCATCGAGCCCGGCGAGCAGGTCCTGTGCTTCCATCTCGCGCCCGAAGATCGTGCCCAGCGTGGCGATGAGGTCGCGCGCGCCCTGCACGTCGTTGCTGTCAGGCAGCAGCAGGATGGGGACGCCGGCATCGCGCAGCTGCTGCACCACCTCCGGCGGACCGGTCTCTTCGTTGCCGATGATGAGGCTCGGACCCTGCGCCAGCACCGGCTCGGCGGACAGGAAGCGGTAGTAGCCGAAGTTGGGCTTCTCCTCGAGCGCCTCGGGGGGATGGAAGCTGGAGGCGTCGACGGCGATGAGCTGGTCCTGGGCGCCGAGGGCGTAGGCGGTCTCGGTGAAGACGCCGCCAAGCGTGGCCACGCGCGAGGCATCCTCGATGACGATGGCTTCGCCGCCGACGTCGGTGACGGTGAGTGGCTCCTGCGCCGCGGCCATGACGGCACCGGTCGATGCCAGCAGGCCCGCGAGCGCCAGCGCGATCAGGGCACGGGATGGTGTGTGCATCGGCCGATTCTGCGCCCCAGACGACGAGGCTGCTGCGAAGCCATCGTCGCGCTGTGGCCGGCGTCGCCGGCCGTGGCGAGGGCTACCCCAGCAGCGCCCATAGGGCGACGGCAGCCCACAGCAGGCTGGCACCCATGAGCACGATGGTGAACGCCGGCTTGCGCGTCTTGTGGTGGAAGACGGCCCGACCCGCCCACGCTCCGATGACGCCGCCGACCAGCGCCAGCCCGTGCAGCACCGCCTCCGGCACGCGCCATCCATCCTGCTGCGCCTGCCGCTTGTCGATGCCGTACATGCTGAAGGCCGGCAGCGTCCAGCCCACGACCCACGCCAGAAGCGGCGAGATGCCCAGCCACCACAGCACGACGAAGGCGACGATGCCGGCGATGACGGCGCCCACCAGGGCTGGCCGGTTGCGTGGATCGATCATCGCGTCATGCTAGGGGCTGGTGACCCCGACCGGGGCGCGCGAGCGGAGGATAGGACGATGAACGAGGATCGAAGCCAGGCATACGCAGACGCGGAGGCGGCAGCCAGCTCAG
>DATHSE010000232.1:0-20984 GCA_035464455.1 Anaerolineae bacterium
CTCGCCGAAGAGGATCATGGCGAGGGCCACGGTGTAGACCGGCTCGACGGTACTGATGAGCGAGGCACGCGCTCCCCCGATCCGCCGGACACCGGCATAGAAGGTCCCGATGGCGACGGCGGTCGCCAGCAGGCCCAGTCCGAGCAGCGCCGGCCAGGTGCCGCCGGGTACGTCCAGCGGCGAGGTCGAGCCGCCGCTGGCGAGCAGAAGCAGGGCGTACGCCAGCGCCGTGGCGGTCGTCATCAGCGCTACCGCGGGGGAGGGGTCGGGAGACGCGGTGACCATCTCGGCCTCGCCCGGCGGGATGGGGATGGCTTCGCCGTCGGCCGCGGTCCTGGCCATGCCGCCGCCGGGTGCGGCCATGCCGCCGCCGGGTGCGGCCATGCCGCCGGGCGCGAGGCTGCTATGCGCGGACCCCGGGCGGGTGGGACGTTCGCCCGCCAGCCGGGCCTGCAGCACGATCCAGGTGGCGTAGATGACGGGGTTGACGAAGGCCAGTGCCAGGCCCCACGTGGGTGGTAGCTCCCCGGCGGGGATGCCGCCGACAGTGAGCACGATGCCTACGATGGAGATGCCCAGCGCCAGCCACGCGCGGCGCCCTTCAAGGCGGCGGACGAAGCGTGTCGCCAACACCGCCACGATCGCCGGGTAGAGGTAGGCGATGATCGAGGTCAGCGAGATGGAGACGACCTGCAGTGCGGCGACGAAGGCGTAGCTGTTGCCCACGTACAGCGTGCCCAGCAGCAGCAGCACCACGACCCGCCGGCGGGTCAGAGCGCGCAGCGAGCGTCGCCGCCCGGACGCCAACAGCAGGAATCCCCAGGCGAACAGGGCCGCCGTGGTGAAGCGCCAGAACAGCACCGCCAGCGGCTCCATGCCGGCGGCGTAGAGGGGCTGCACGAAGAGCGCGCCGGAGCCGAAGGCGGCCGCCGAGAGCAGCACCAGCAGGATGCCCAGCGCCTGCCCGGTCACGGGCGCGCGCTGCTGGGTCGGGGCGTCGGCGCTCACGCAGCCGATGCTAGCGGTCGTGATGGCGCGCCATCGTGGCTGTCCTGTCCACCGCCGAGGAGCGAACGGCCGGTCGCGCTACACTGCGGAGACCGCGTCCAGACAGCGTCGTCGGTGAGGTCGAGAAGCCAGGAGCCGCCCCCGCGTGACCACAGAGACAGAGCAGCACCCCCCGCTACCCATCCAGGAGCTGGAGCGCGTCACGATCCGCTTTGCGGGCGACTCGGGTGACGGCATGCAGCTCACCGGCACGCAGTTCACGCGAACAGCGGCCGTCTACGGCAACGACATCGCCACCCTGCCCGACTTCCCGGCCGAGATCCGCGCCCCAGCCGGCTCGCTGCCAGGCGTCTCAGGCTTCCAGATCAGCTTCTCCTCGTCGGAGATCCACACTCCTGGCGATTCACCCGACGTGCTCGTGGCCATGAACCCCGCGGCGCTGCGGACCAACCTGCGCGACGTTCCCCCCGGCGGCGCCATCGTCATCAACGAGGACGCTTTCACCAAGCAGAACCTGGCCAAGGCGGGGTACACCAGCAATCCGCTGGAGGACGGTTCGCTCAACGACTACAGCGTCTTCGAGATCCCCATCGGCAAGCTCAACGCGCTGGCGCTCGAAGACCTGGGCATGTCCACCAAGCAGGTCGACATGTCCAAGAACTTCTTCGCCCTCGGGATCATGTTCTGGCTGTACGAACGGTCGATGGAGCCGACCATCGCGTGGGTAGAGGAGAAGTTCGCCGCCCGCCCCGTCATCGCGGAGGCCAACCTGCGAGCGCTGAAGGCCGGCTACGCCTTCGGCGAGACGACGGAGATCTTCCACACGCACTACCGCGTCAAGCCGGCCAAGCTGCCGGCGGGCACGTACCGCAACATCACCGGCAACGAGGCGGCGTCGCTCGGCTTCGTGGCTGCCACCAAGCTGGCCGGTCGCGACCTCTTCTACGGCTCGTATCCGATCACGCCCGCCAGTGAGATCCTGCACCAGCTCTCGACCTACAAGCACTTCGGGGTGCGCACCTTCCAGGCCGAGGACGAGATCGCCGCCATCGGCTCGGCGATCGGCGCCGCCTTCGGCGGTGCCCTGGCGCTCACGGCATCGTCCGGCCCGGGTATCGCCCTCAAGGGCGAGGCCATGGGACTGGCGGTGATGGTGGAGCTCCCGGTGGTGATCGTGAACGTGCAGCGCGCCGGGCCCTCCACGGGCATGCCCACCAAGAACGAGCAATCGGACCTGCTGCAGGCGATGTACGGCCGCAACGGTGACGCGCCCCTGCCCATCGTGGCCCCCGCGACCCCGGCCGAGTGCTTCGACTACGCCATCGAGGCCTGTCGCATCGCCCTCAAGTACATGACCCCGGTGGTGTACCTGTCCGACGCCTTCCTGGCCACGGGCTCCGAGCCATGGCGGATCCCCGAGCCCTCCGACCTGCCCGACATCTCGGTGCCCAACCACACGGACGCGGCGACGTTCCAGCCGTACGAGCGCGACCCCGATACGCTTTCACGCCCCTGGGCCCTCCCCGGCACGCCGGGCTTGGAGCACCGCATCGGCGGCCTGGAGAAGGCCGATGTCACCGGTCAGATCTCGTACGACCCCGACAACCACCAGCGCATGACCGATCTGCGAGCGCGCAAGATCGCGGGCATCGCTGACGACATCCCCCGGCTCGACGTCTTCGGACCCGAGCGTGGCGACCTGCTGATCCTCGGTTGGGGCAGCACCTACGGGGCGCTGCGAACGGCGGCCGAGCGACTGCAGCGCGGTGGGAGCGCCGTGGCCCACGCGCACCTGCGCCACCTCAACCCGTTCCCCCGCGACACCGGCGAGGTGCTCGCGCGCTATCGCCGCGTGCTCATCCCCGAGATCAACACCGGCCAGCTGCGGCTGCTCATCCGTGGCCGCTACCTGGTCGATGCCGTCGGCCTCAACCAGGTCCGCGGCAAGCCGTTCCCCGTGCCCGAGGTCGTCAAGGCCGCGCGGCTGCTCCTCGACGAGGATGAGTGAGGCAGACATGACTGACACCATCGGTCCCGCCGCCGAGCCGATCGCGCTCACGCGCAAGGACTTCGTCTCCGACCAGGAGGTCCGCTGGTGCCCCGGCTGCGGCGACTACTCCATCCTGGCCCAGACCCAGCGGGTCATGCCCGACTTCGGCTACCCGCGTGAGAACATCGTCTTCATCAGCGGCATCGGCTGCTCCGGTCGGATGCCGTACTACATGAACACCTACGGGTTCCACTCCATCCACGGCCGTGCCCCGACGCTGGCGACCGGCCTCAAGATCGCCCGGCCCGACCTGATGGTCTGGGTCATCACCGGTGACGGCGACGCCTTGTCGATCGGCGGCAACCACATCCTGCACTCCATGCGGCGCAACGTGGACGTCAAGGTCGTCATGTTCAACAACCGCATCTACGGTCTCACCAAGGGCCAGGCTTCGCCGACCTCGGAGTTCGGCAAGCGCACCAAGTCATCGCCCGAAGGCACCGTCGACCAGCCCGTCGTGCCCTTGTCGGTGGCACTGGCCGCAGAAGCGACGTTCGTGGCCCGCACCATCGACACCTACTCCGAGCACATCCACGAGACGCTCGACGCGGCCGGACGCCACAAGGGCTCGGCGTTCGTCGAGGTGCTACAGAACTGCAACATCTTCAACGATGGCGCCTGGCGTGAGTTCAGCGACCGCGATGTGCGCGACGACCGGGTGCTGCGCCTCAACCACGGCGAGCCGATGGTCTTCGGCAAGCAGCGCGACCGGGGTATCCGTCTTGTCGGCATCCGGCCCGAGGTCGTCGAGCTGGGCGGCGGCATCGACGAGTCCGACCTGCTCGTCCACGATGAGACCGACGGCACGCTGGCCTACATCCTCTCGCGCATGTTCTGGCCCGAGTATCCCGTGCCGGTCGGCGTCTTCCGACGGGTCAAGAGGCCTACCCATCACCAGCTCGTCGCTGGCCAGATCGAGCTCGTCCGAGCCGACAAGGGCGAAGGCGTGCTGCGCGACCTGCTGTTCAGCAGCGATACCTGGGAGGCCTCCTGACCGCTGCCGTGGTCGTCCTCGCCGACGACCTGATGTGGTCCACGCGCATCACCGAGGCGGTCCGCCGCGCCGGTGGCACCGCCGTCCGGCTCAGCGGCGATTCCGAGCTGGCGGTGGCGCTCGAGGCGGACCAGCTGGGCGATGAGCGCGCGATCAGCGGCGCCATCGTCGACCTGGCCGCCCGCGGCTTCGACGGCGTGGCCGCCATCGAGCGCATCCACGCGGCGCGACTGCCCGTCATCGCCGTAGCCGAGCACGACGACCAGGTCACGCGCAAGCGCGCGCTCAAGGCCGGCGCCGGTCGGGTCTTCTCCTACCGCAAGTTCTTCGAGGACGGCACGCGGCTGGTGGAGGGCTGGCTGGCAGCCGATACGCCACGCCAGCCGTGACGGCGGCCCACGGCATCAGCCCGACGCGCTACCGGGCCCGCCTGGAGGCGACCCAGGCGGCGGTGGCCGCCCAGGGCAGCGCGGCGATGCTGGTCGGCGTCGGGCCCGAGCTGGAGTGGCTCAGCGGCTACGCAGCGCACGGCATCGAGCGGCTCAACCTGCTGGTCATCCCCGCCCACGGTCCCATCTCCTACATCAGCCCGCGCCTGGAGGCGTCGGCGGCGCTGCAGGCGCCCGGCCTTCCCGGAGATGTCGTCGAGCTGCGGTGCTGGGAGGAGACCGAGGACCCGTTCCGGCTGCTGCCGCCGCTGGTGGGTCGCACGTCCGGGGGAGGCTTCCTCGTCTCGGATGGCCTGCGGGCTGCCTTCCTGCTGCGCCTCCAGGCGGTGCTGCCGGCCGCCGAGTGGGGCGTGGCCTCGGCGGTGCTGGCGCCCATGCGGCGCGTCAAGGACGATGAGGAGGTGGCGCTCCTGCGCGCCGCCGCGGCCGCCGCCGACCGCGCCATCGAGCGCATCATCGCCGGGCCGCTGATCGGCCGCACCGAGGCCGAGGTCGCCCGTGACGTGCGGGACGCGCTCGTGCAGGAGGGCCACGAGAGCGCCGAGTTCGCCATCGTTGCCTCCGGTCCCAACAGCGCCTCGCCGCACCACGAGCCGGGCGGTCGCAGGATCGGCCCGGGTGAGCCCCTGCTGCTCGACATCGGCGGGCGCCGGGCAGGCTACTGCTCCGACATCACGCGCACCGTCTGGGTGGCCGCCGAGGACGGCTCCGCCCCGGACGACGGGTTCGTCACCATCTACGAGCTGACGTCGGCGGCGCAGGCGGCGGCCCGGGCTGCCGTTCGGCCAGGGGTGACATTCGACGCGCTCGACGCGTCGGCCAGGGCGATCATCGCAGCGGGCGGCTTCGGGGACCACTTCATCCACCGCCTCGGCCACGGCATCGGCCTTGAGGTGCACGAGGAGCCCTACCTGGTGAGCGGCAACCAGGCGACCGCCGTGGCCGGCAACACCTTCAGCTGCGAGCCGGGCATCTACCTCGAGGGCCGATACGGCGTCCGTATCGAGGACGCCGTGGTCTGTACGCCCGAGGGTGGCGAGTCGCTCAACGCAGCGCCACGAGCGCTGCGCGTGGTGGCGGGGCGCTGACGCTCGAGCCGGCACCGGGGGTGCCCCCGCGACCGGGTGTATCATCCGCCGACCGGCGGTCACGCTCCGCGGCGACCGCGCTGGACCCGACGATACCTCGCGGCGCCTCTGGCGCCGGCCGCGACGCCGATCAGGGCGGCGAGCGCGGGGAAAGACGAAGAGATGGCTGACAACAATGGCAGCCGGAATGGCCCTACCCCGGGCCAGGGCTGCACCCAGGCGCAGCTTCGGCGCTTCATCAAGTCGCGCCCCTACGTGCCCATGCACGAGCTGCGGAGGCGCTTCGACATCAACGGCGAAGCCGATGACGTCCGCGCCGTCGAGACCCGTGAACGTCGCTACTGGGCCGGACTGCCACAGCGTGAGTGCGGCTTCCTCGCTGAGCTGGTGGACAGGGGGGAGGTAGGCCTCGAGTTGTGCCACGACCCCTGCGTCGACATGATCATCGGCGTTTACGCCATCAAGCCGGTCGGCCGCTAGGCACGGAGCCACTGCCATGACGGCTCCCACGCGCGCGCCGGAGCCGATCGAGCTGTCGGTCGGCGTCGAAGGCATGACCTGTGCTTCCTGTGTCAACCGCATCGAGCGCTTCCTGCGCGACGCCGAGGGCATCAGCAAGGCCAACGTCAACCTTGCCACCGAGCGTGCCAGCGTGACCATCGACCCGGCCGTCGCCGGCCGTGCGGAGGTGGTGGCGGCCATCGAGGCGGCCGGCTACGACGTACGCCCGGAGCGAGCGGCCGGCGAGACGGCGGCCCTGACGCTCGACGATGCCGACCCCGACGCCGACCTGCGAGCTCGCGAGATGCGCGAGCTGGGCATCCGTGCCCTCGTCTCGGTGCTGCTGGCCATCGGCATCATGGCCCTGATGCTGTGGCCGGGTGCGCTGGGCCTGAGCATGATGGAGCACAACTGGCTGCTGCTTGTCCCGGCCACGTTCGTGCAGTTCTGGGCCGGCGGTGTCTTCCTTCGCAACGCCGTGCGGCAGGCGCGTCACGGCGCGGTCTCGATGGATACGCTGGTCGCGCTGGGGACGATGGCAGCCTGGGGCTACAGCGTGGCGGTCACGCTGGCACCCTCGTTCGTGATGGAGGCCGGCATCGAGCCGGTCACCTACTTCGACTCTTCGGCCATGATCATCGGCCTCATCCTCACCGGACGCTGGATGGAGGCCCGCGCCAAGTCGCAGGCCAGCGGCGCGGTCGCCGCGCTGGTTGGGCTGGGGGCGCGCACGGCTCGACGCATCGAGGGCGACGCGGAGCTCGACGTGCCCATCGAGGCCATCCGGCCCGGAGACCTCGTGCGGGTCCGACCCGGTGAGAAGGTGCCGGTGGACGGCATCGTCGTCTCCGGCAGCTCCAGCGTCGACGAGTCCATGCTCACCGGGGAGCCGCTGCCGGTCACCCGCCGCGCCGGCGATGCGGTCATCGGTGCCACCCTCAACGGGAGCGGCAC
The DNA here is from genome assembly GCA_035464455.1 of Anaerolineae bacterium. Taxonomy (GTDB): domain Bacteria; phylum Chloroflexota; class Limnocylindria; order Limnocylindrales; family CSP1-4; genus JAFMJV01. The sequence continues at coordinate 7,045 of DATHSE010000232.1, forward strand.
CATCGTGCTGCGCGCGACCCACGTTGGCCGCGACGCCGTCCTGGGGCAGATCGTGCGCATGGTGCGCGAAGCGCAGGGGTCCAAGGCACCCATCCAGCGCGTGGCCGATCGCGTCATCGAGTGGTTCGTGCCCGCGGTCATCCTGCTGGCAGCGATCACGTTCGTGGCCTGGGTCATCCTGGGGCCGGAACCGGCGCTCACGCTGGCGCTGGTCTCGGCCATCAGCGTGCTCATCATCGCCTGTCCCTGCGCCATGGGACTGGCCACGCCCACGGCGGTCATGGTGGGCACGGGCCGCGCGGCCGAGGGTGGCGTGCTCATCCGCGGCGGCGCCGCCCTCGAGACGGCCGGCGGGGTCGACACGGTCGTCTTCGACAAGACCGGCACCCTGACCGTCGGCCGCCCGGCCGTCAGCGCGCTCCGTCCTGCGCCGGGCCACGAGGAGGCAGCGCTGCTGGCCCTGGCCGCTGCCGCCGAGCGAGGCTCCGAGCACCCGCTCGGGGGAGCGATCGTCGCGGAGGCGGAGCGCCGCGGTTCGGCCATCGCGGAGGCGGTCGATTTCGAGGCCCTGACCGGCCGCGGCGTGCGCGCCGTCGTGGGAGGCCGCGCCGTGCTCGTCGGCAGCGAGGCCCTCCTGCTGGCAGCGGGTGTCGAGACTGCTGCCGCGAGCACGCTGGTCAGCCCGGATGACAGCCCCCGCAGCACCGTCCTGGTGGCCGTCGATGGCGTCTTTGCGGGGGCCATCGACATCGCCGACAGCATCAAGCCCGGTGCACGCGAGGCCGTTGCCGGGCTGCGCGAGGCAGGCATCACGGTGCACCTGCTCAGCGGTGATAGCCCGGCCGCCGCCGAGTCGGTCGCACGCGCGGTCGGCATCGACCACGTCACCGCCGGGGTGCTGCCTGGAGAGAAGGCCGCCCACGTCGGCGCGCTGCAGCGAGCGGGGCACCGCGTGGCGATGGTGGGCGATGGCATCAACGACGCCCCCGCGCTCGCGCAGGCGGACGTCGGCATCGCCATCGGCACCGGTACCGACGTGGCCATGGAGGCGTCCGACATCACGCTCGTGGGCGGAGACCCTCGCCTGGTCGGAGCTGCCATCCGGGTCTCAGGGGCGACCCTGCGGGTGATCCGCCAGAACCTGGTCTGGGCCTTCGGCTACAACGTGCTGCTCATCCCGGTGGCCATGGGCCTGCTGTATCCCTTCATCGGCCTGCGGCTCGATCCCATCCTCGCCGCGGCCGCCATGGCCTTCAGCTCCGTCAGCGTGGTGCTGAACTCGTTGCGGCTCCGACGGCTGGCGCTGCTGTCGCCGCGCGGCCAGACTTGATAGGGTGCGCCGTGTGATGCACGACCATCGAGCCACGCGGCCATATCCCGTGCTCCTCCTGTCCCTGCTCCTGCCCCTCATCGCCGGCGCCTGCATCACCGTCGAGAACCAGGCGCTGGCCACGCCGACCCCGCCGCCCGCGGTGGCCACGCCGGTCGTCTCACCGACGACACCGGGGCTGGCGTCGCCGACCCCTTCGCCCTCGCCGCAGCCCACGCCACAGCCGGTCGAGGCCGAGGTCGTGGCGTTCATGCCCAACTGGCTCATCGAGGACGTCGGCGAGGCCATCGACACCGACCTCGTCACCATCGCCGCGTTCCACAGCATCGAGGCCTCGGGCGACGGCCGACTGGTGCGCCGCAAGCCCTCCGGCACCGTGCCGCCGGGCTGGGCGATGCTGGAGAGCGATGCCTTCAGCGAGCTCAAGGCGCGCCTGCAGGCTGACGGCGTCAAGGTGGTGCCGGTCATCCAGCGGGTCGGCTGGACCGAGGGTACGCGCGAGCGCACGATCACGCTGCTGTCCAGGCCCAAGCCGCGGCGTGCCCTGGCCGACCGCATCGCCGCCTTCGTCTCCGAGCGAGGCTTCGACGGCGTCAACCTCGATGTCGAGCCGCTGCCGGCCGCGGTGGCCGATGACTACGTCGAGTTCGTGCGCGAGGTGCGGGCCGCGCTCGACGAGGTCGATCCGGGCCTGCACCTCAGCATCGACGTGGTGCCCGGCCTGGAGAACTACGACCTCGCGGCGCTGACCGCCGACGATGCCGCTGACCTGGCGGTCATCATGGGCTACGGCTACCGCACCGGGGCCTCGGGCGTGGCCGGGTCCACCGCACCGCTGCTCGACGAGAGCCCCAATGGCGACCTGGCCAGGAGCGTTGAGGCTGCCCTCGCCCAGGCCTCGCCCGAGTCCATCGTGCTGGCGCTGCCCTGGTATGGGCTGGCCTGGTCGACGCAGACCGACGAACCGCGCTCGGAGGTGCGTCGCGGCGAGGGCATCGATGGCCCGGCGGAGCCGATCTACGCGGCGGCCGTGGCGACGGCAGCCCAGTACGGGCGGAACTACGAACCCGAGCAGGCGTCCGCCTGGACGGTCTATGCCGCCAGGCAGTGCCCGAGCTGTCCGCCGACCTGGCGACAGGTGTGGTACGACGACCCCGACAGCTTCGGCGCCAAGGTCGACTTCGCCCTGGCGCAGGACCTGGGAGGCGTCGGCATCTGGGGCCTGGGCATGGAGGCCGGGCGCGCGGAGATGTGGTGGGCGCTGCGCGACCGGCTCCGGCCAGGCATCGACGAGACGCCGCCCTTCGGATCCCCCGCGCTCGACCCGGAGGCGCTGCAAGGCGACATCGACGGCCGCGCCATCGTCGTGGGCACCGCGCCGTTGCGCCTGCTGGGTGCTGCCGACGACCCCGGGGGCAGCGGCCTGGCGCTGGCGCGTATCGGCCTCAGCGGCGAGCTCGACGCCGAGGGCATGCTGCTGACCGGCCGCACCTACCCCGCGGTCGAGCGCATCGACTTCCCGCTGGGCGACGAATCGACCGGCGGCTCGACCGGGGATGGCCCACGCACCATCCACGTGCAGTGGCGAGACCTGGCCGGCAACTGGTCGGTGCCGGTCGTCATCGAGGCCCACGTGCTCGATCCCGCGGTCACGCAGACGCCGGACGACCTGTAAGGCCGGCTGACCCAGCCCTCGACCCGGCGGTCAGCCCTCGACCCGGCGGTCGTCCTTCTTGCGCAGCACCAGGAAGTGCGAGAGGCCGAAGTGATGGAGCGGCGTGTGCTCGGCGACGTAGAGGGCTCGACGAAGCAGCGCACCCAGGCGGCGATGGCGGGCGCTGATGTTGTCGAAACCCGGGTAGATGGCGCGATGGTGCACCAGGCGCACCGGCTGCCCGCCGAAGAGGCGCTCGATCCCTTGGCTGGTGTACGCCCGCACGTGGGGCGCGAAGCGATCGCGCAGCGGATCGGGCAGCCAGTTGATCAGCGGGATGTTGCCGAACACGTAGCGGCCGCCCACGTAGGCGCCATGCGTCTCGAAGGGATACAGCCGGTTGGGCGCGAAGGCCACGATGGTGCCGCCGGGCCGGGTCACGCGCACCATCTCGGCGGCGGTGGCGCGGTCGTCGGCGACGTGCTCGATGACCTCGTTGCTGAACACCAGGTCGAAGTGGTCATCGGGGTAGGGCAGGTCCTCGCCCACCGCCAGCACGATGTTGGGCAGCTCCAGGCTGGCCTCAGCCACGCGCTCAGCCTCCACCTCGATACCGTGGACGTCGTCGCTGTACTGGCGAAAGCGCCGCACGTAGGTGCCGATGCCGCAGCCGACGTCGAGCACGCGGGCACCTTCCAGCTGGACGAACTGCCGCACCATCTCCAGGCGCCGATCCTGGCCGTAGCGCCACGAGTAGCTCGGCCGTCCGCGTTGGATCGAGGTGATGGAGGTCTGTTCCGGCTGCTCGCTCATCGCCCGCAACGGTACGGCACCGGCGTCACCTCTGCCGGTCGGCAGGCGCCCACACGTGCCGCTAGCATCGGCATATGCCCCGCATCCGATCGCCCGAGGGCGCGTTCCGCTACCGCCACCCCATCGAGATCCGCTACGGTGACACCGACGCGCTGGGGCACGTCAACAACGCCGTCTACCTCTCGTACTTCGAGATGGCACGCGGTGGCTACTACACCGAGGTCGTGGGCCACCCTTTCGGCACCGGGCCCGATGCCGACAGGCGCACGTTCGTCATCGCCGAGGCGCACATCGCCTATCGCCTGCCGGCCTTCTACGGTGAGCCGCTGCGGTGTGGTGTGCGCGTCGGCTGGCTGAGCCGTTCGTCCTTCAGCCTCGAGTACCGACTGGAGGTGTCGGCTTCAGCCCTGGGCACGGCGCGGGTGATCGCCGATGGCTCCACGGTGCAGGTCTTCTACGACCTGCGGCGCGGCCGGCCCATGCGCACCCCGCCCGACCTCACGCGTGCCCTGTCCGCCTACGAGGGACGGGCGCTGCCCTCCCGTGCGAGCGCCGGGTAGCCGTCGCGACGTCAAGCGGGCGCGGCGCGGGGAGGCGTCCTGGCGCCTATCCCTCGAAACGGCGGAAGACGGCCACCGCGTTCTGGCCACCGAAGCCGAAGCCGTTGACCATGACGGTGTCGACCCTGGCCTCTCGCGCCACGTTGGGCACGTAGTCGAGATCGCACTCGGGCAGGTCCGGATTGTCGAGGTTGATGGTGGGGGCGATGACGCCGTCGCGGATGGCGCCCACGCCGACGAGCGCCGCGACCGCACCGGCTGCCCCCAGCAGATGCCCGACCATCGACTTGGGCGACGAGACGGCGGTCTTGTAGGCGTGCGCACCCAGCGCTGCCTTGATGGCCCTCGTCTCGGTCACGTCGTTGAGCGGCGTCGAGGTGCCGTGGGCGACCACGTAGTCGACCTCGTCAGCGGCCACCTCGGCATCCGCCAGCGCCTTGCGCATGGCCATCGTCGCCCCACGGCCGGTGGGTTCAGGAGCAGAGATGTGGAAGGCGTCAGCGGTGAGTGCCGCACCCAGCACCTCGGCGTGGATGGTCGCACCACGCTGCAGGGCGTGCTCCGCCGTCTCGACGATGAGCACGCCCGCACCCTCACCGAAGAGGAAACCGTCACGGTCGCGGTCGAACGGCCGAGATGCCTTCTCCGGCTCGTCGTTGCGCCGCGAGAGGGCTCCCATGTTGGAGAGGGCCGCGAAGCCCATCTTGAGCAACGGCGCTTCGGTGCCACCGGCGATGACGACGTCGACCTCGCCGCGCTCGATCATGCGCAGGGCGTCGAGGAAGCAGATGACGCTCGAGGCGCAGGCGGCCACCTGCGTGATGACCGGCCCTGTGAGCCCGTACTCCATCGACAGCTGGCAGGCGGCCATCGAGCCCGACAGCGCCGGGATGGCGAAGGGGCTGACGAAGCGAGGCCCGCGCGTGTTGGTGATGTCGTGGCCCATGATGACCTGCTCGAGACCCCCGCCCGAGGTGTTGACCGCCACGGCCACGCGGTCGCGCTGTTCGGGGGTCCAGGCCGCGAAGTCGAGGCCCGCGTCCGCAACGGCTTCCTTGCCGGCAGCCATGGCGAAGTGGATGAACCGGCTCATGCGCCGCGCCATCTTGGGGTTCATCGCGTCGGCCGGGTCGAAGTCCTTGACCTCGGCAGCGATGCGCACGTCAAGGTCGGAGGCGTCGAAGTGCGTGATGGGCCCGCCACCGCTCTTGCCCGCCTTCGCGTTGGCCCAGAAGGTGGGGTGATCGTTGCCGATGGGTGTGACCGCACCGACACCGGTGATGACGGCGCGGCGAGCTGGATCGGTGTTCGGCACGGTGGTGTGAGCTCCTATCGTGGGCTGCCGGCAGATCGTAGTCGACGCGTCCGGCGATCGTTGCCGCCGCCGGTGTCGGCCGGTGCTCAGTCGCCGAGGTAACGCTTGAAGATGATGGCGCCGTTGTGGCCGCCGAGGCCGATGTTGTCGCTCATCGCGTAGCGGATCTCCTGCTCGCGCGGGTCCCCGGCCACGATGTCGAGGTCGATCTCGGGATCGGGCTCCAGGTAGTTCTGCGTCGCGGGGATGACCTGGTGATGCACCGAGAGTGCGGTGAAGACACCCTCGACCGCCCCTGCGGCGCCCATGAGGTGCCCCGTCACCGACTTGGTGCCGCTGATGCCGACCTGCTTGTAGCGGTCCGGGAACACCGCCTTGATGGCCTCGGCCTCGCGCAGGTCGCCCAAGGGCGTCGAGGTCCCGTGCGGGTTGATCATGTCGATCTCGTCGCGCGGCACGCCGTGGCGCTCGATCGCCATCTCCATGGCCCGTCGGACGCCATCGCCCTTGTCGACCGGCTGGATGAGGTCCCAGGCATCGGCCGCATTGCCGTAGCCCACGACCTCGGCGTAGATGGTGGCGCCGCGCGCCTTGGCCAGCTCGAGGTCCTCCACGATCATGGCACCGGCGCCCTCACCCAGCACGAAGCCGTCGCGGCTGCGGTCGAAGGGGCGCGAGATGTCGGACAGGGGCCGGCCCTCGCGAGGGGTGCCCATGCCGCGCATGTTGGCGAAGCCGACGTAGCCGACCTCGTACAGCGGCGTCTCGGTCGAGCCGCAGACGGCGGCGATGTAGTCGCCACGCCGGATGCCCTCGGCGGCCTCGCCGATGTTGTGGGTGCCCGTGGAGCAGGCGGTCACGATGCACATGTTGGGGCCCTTGGCACCGAGCTCGATGGCGATCTGGCCGGAAGCCGTGTCGGGCAGCATGTTGGCGATGAAGAAAGGGCTCACCGCCTTCGGGCCGCGCTGCTCGAGCGTCTCGATGGCGTCCTGCATCAGGCGCGGCCCACCCACGCCCGAGCCGAAGATGACACCCACTTCCTCCGCGTTGTCAGCGTCGATGACGAGGCCGGAATCGGCCAGCGCCTGCCTGGCTGCCGCGACGCCGAAGACGACGTTCTTGTCGGTGCGGCGGATGGCCTTGAAGTTCATCCAGTCGGTGGGCTCGAAGTCATCGACCTCGCCCGCAGCGTGGCAGGTGGTGACCTCGGGATCCCAGCGCGTGATGCGCTTGAGCCCGGTGTTGCCGGCCACGAGGTTCCCCCAGGCCGTGGCGATGTCGTTGCCCACTGGGCTGATGATGCCGAGGCCGGTGACGGCGACTCGGCGGTTGTAGTCGGGGCGGCGCATGGGTGCTGGGTGTTCTCCTCTGCGTGCTGTTATGCGTCGGGCAGCGCGAGGCCGCCCTCGGTGGTGATGTCGTCGATGGCGATGGTCGTCGCCGTGGCATGGATGCGTCGGACCAGGCCGATGAGGACCTTGCCCGGTCCGACCTCCACGAACGTGTCGGTGCCCGCGCTCACCATGGTCTCGACGGCGCTGACCCAATCGACCCCCCGCGTGAGGTGGTCGATGAGCTCGTCGCGGCAGGCCTCGCCGTCACTGAGCACGATGGCATCGGCGTTCGACAGCAGGGGAGCGGCCGGCGTTCGGAAGTCGATCACGGCCAGCGCCCGGCGCATGCCCTCGGCGGCCTCGGCCATGAGCGGCGAGTGGGCAGCCACGCTCACAGGGAGCAGCATGGCACGGCGCGCACCAAGACCCTTGGCGGCGGCGGCTGCTGCCCCGACCGCGGCCCGCTGGCCGCTGATGACGACCTGGCCGGGCGAGTTGCGGTTGGCCACGGTGATGATGCCCTCGACCGCGCCGAGGGCGACCAGCTCGTCGATGCGCTCGTCAGGCAGGCCGATGATGGCGGCCATGGCACCATCGTTGGAGGATGCCTGCATCAGTCGGCCGCGCTCGCGCACGAGACGAAGCGCATCCCCGAGGTCGAGCACGCCGGCGGCGACCATGGCGCTGTACTGGCCCATCGAATGGCCGGCGAAGTAGCTGGGCGGGCCGTAGCGGGAGGGCGCTGACCCGAGGTCCGCCTCCAGCGCCCGCTGCGCCGCGATGGAGGCAGCCAGCAGTGCCGGTTGCGCGTTGACGGTCAGGTCCAGCTGCTCGGCGGGGCCCTCCCAGGCCAGCCGCGAGATGGGCTGGTCGAGGGCTTCGTCGGCCTGCCGCCAGACGGCCGCAGCAGCTGCCGAGGCGTCGGCCAGCGCCCTGCCCATGCCCACCGACTGCGAGCCCTGGCCGGGATAGATGTAGGCAGGCACGAGTGGATGCTCCCTCCGTATCCGATGCACGACGCCGTCATCGCCCACGCGCAGCGTCCCTGTAGCGCACCGTCGGGCGCGCTCAGTGAACCGTAGCAGGAGATGGGCGCGCGTCCCACGCATCGTATGCAATCATGCACATGATGGATGACCCACTGCTCTCACCCGTCGTTGCGGCTGCACGCGACGAGCTCCAGAACCCGCGCATCCTGTCCGATCGCATCGCCGTCGGTCGGGCCCTCTGGCGCGAGCTCGTCATCGGCTTCGCGCACCAGCTGGGCTCACTCGACATCGGCTTCACCCAGCTTGCGGCGCTCTACGCCGTGGCCGGGCCGGTCACGCTGACGGTCGGCGACCTGGCCGAGCAGCTGGGACGCTCCCACTCGGCCACCAGCCGGCTCGTCAGCCAGCTCGTCGAGGGCGGCTACCTGGAGCGCCGGGAGGAGGTCGCCGACCGGCGCCAGCGCGTCCTCGCCATCACCATCGACGGCCAGGCGCTGCTGTCGGCAGTCGACCACGCGCGTGCCGACCAGTTCCTGGCCGTGGTGCGCCCCATGCCCATGACCGAGCGCGCGCTGGTGGCCATGGGCGTGGCGGCCCTCGCCAGCCACGCGGTGACCCAGCGCGGTGGCCTGCGTCGAGGGCGCGCTGCGACCTGAGCCGGCTCGTGCCGCCGAGGTGCTCGTCTGCGTCATGTGCCGGCTCGTTGTAGGCTGACGGCGAGAGGGAGAGGACCGCCAAGACCGAGCCCGTGTAGGAGGAAAACGCTATGGTCGTCAAGCGACGACTCCTGCTCGCCGTCGCCTCAGCCCTGACGCTGGTGATGACCGCGACCGCACCGATGATGGCCGGCTTCAAGGAAGCTGCGCCCAGCCCGCTTCGCCAGACGGGCCTGCTGCGCATCAAGGACATCGCCGCCAACGGCAACACCAGCGGCCGTGCCGTCGTGGCGGTCGGCTGGCACGAGTCCAGCAACCCGGGTCAGCTGTACCTGGCCTTCAGCCTCGATGGCGGCAAGGACTACAGCCGCACCAACGGCAACCTGCGCCGCTACCGCGTGGTGGGCGAGCCCAAGCTGGGCATGTCGCTGGCCATCTGTGGCGGCCGTGTCTGGGCCGGCTCCACCTACCAGGACACCTCCACCGGCTCGACGCGCGTGTTCCTCACCAGCCGCACCGTCGGTGGCGGCGCAGCCCAGGCCCTCATCACGCCCGCCGACGGCCGACGCGTGCGCGACGTCTCGGTCGCCTGCGCCAGCAAGAACCTGCTGGCCATCGGCTGGCTCGAGAAGAAGGGTGGCCAGAACCGCGCGCGGCTCATCCTGCGCAGCACGGAACCGCTCGGCCAGCCTCCCGCCATCAACAAGAAGTTCAAGTTCGGTCCTGCCGAGTTCAAGAGTGGCATCAGCGTGGCCGCCACGCCCGGCGCCGCGCTGGTCTCCTATGTGGGCGCCGGCAACCTGCGCCTGAAGCGCTTCGCCATCGACGCCGGTGACGCCTCGAACATCACCGCCGGTCCGGTCAGCACCCTGGCCCGGGGCGACATCAAGAGGCCGCAGATCGCCGCCCGCGGCAACAAGGTGGTGCTCGCCTACAGCGATGCCGGCAAGGTCAAGGCCAAGCTCAGCAGCGACCTCGGGGTCACCTTCGGTTCGGCCAGCACGGTCGTGGGCGCAGGCAGCATCAGCAACCCCTCCGTGGTCTACTCGGCGGATGTGGTGGGGAACCGCATCGTGCTCGAGGTGGCTGCCAACAAGCAGGGCAAGCTGAGCCCGCAGCGGGTGCAGTCGTCCAACGGCGGTGCCACCTGGGGCACGCGGACCTTCGGGCACATCGGCGCCCGCATGGGGGCACTGCTGAAGGAGAAGGGCAAGGCGCCCATGCTCATGGAGGCGTGGCACAACAACGCGCCCAAGCCCAACGCGGACACGCTTCGCGCCAAGTACGAGACACCCTGATCACGCGACGGCCTGATCAGGCGACGCCCTGGACGCTGAATCACGCCGGCCCGCGGCCGGCGTGATACACGCCTCGACCGGCGTCACGACCGTGGGTTGGTGACGGCTCCTTCGCTGGCCGAGCTCACGAGCGCCGCGTACTTGGCCATCACCCCGGTCCGGTAGCGCGGCGCCGGCGCGCTCCAGCGCGCCCGGCGCACTGCCAGCTCGGCCTCCTCGACCTCGAGGTCAAGGGCGCGACGATCGACGTCGATGGTGATGGTGTCGCCTTCCTCGACCAGGGCGATGGGCCCGCCCAGCGCGGCCTCGGGAGCGACATGCCCGATCATCAGGCCACGCGTGCCGCCACTGAAGCGGCCATCGGTCAGCAGCGCCACCTCGGCGCCGAGGCCCTCGCCCACGAGCGCCGCCGTGACCGACAGCATCTCCTGCATGCCGGGGCCGCCCACGGGGCCCTCGTAGCGCAGGACGACCACGTCACCCGGCTTGATCTGCCCCTCCTTGACCGCGGCGAAGCAGGCGTTCTCCGAATCGTAGACTCGCGCTGGTCCGCTGAAGTGGCGCCGTTCGTGTCCGGCCAGCTTGATGACGCAGCCGTCGGGTGCCAGCGTGCCGTGCAGGATGGCCAGTCCCCCCGTGGCCTTGATGGGATGGTCGATGGCACGGAACACCTGCTGGCCCGGCGTCTCCTCGACGGCGGCCGCGATCTGGGCCAGCGACTGGCCGGTGACGGTGGAGGCATCCCCGTGCATGAGATCCCGCTTGAGCAGCTCGCGGATGACGATGCCGATGCCCCCGGCGTCGTAGATGTCGGCCGCCGCGTAGCGGCCTCCGGGCCGCAGGTCGCCGATCGTCGGAGTGCGCGTGGCGATCTCGTGGAAGTCGTCGATGTCGAAGTCGATGTCGAACTCTCTCGCGATGGCCAGCATGTGCAGCACCGCGTTGGTGGAGCCGCCGGTCGCGGCCACGCCGGCAACCGCGTTGTCAATGGACTTGCGGGTGACGTAGCTGCGAGGGCGCACGTCGCGCCGGACCAGATCCATGACCAGCTCGCCGCACTGGCGCGCCGCCTCGTCCTTGGCGGGGTCCTCGGCAGGGATGCCGTTGAGCCCGGCGGGGGAGAGGCCCATGAACTCGAGGCACATGCTCATGGTGTTGGCAGTGAACTGGCCGCCGCAGGCGCCGACACCTGGACAGGCCGCCGATTCGATGTCGTACAGCTCCTGCGCACTGATCTTGCCCGCGTTGTAGGCGCCGATCGCCTCGAACACGCTGACCACGTCCTGCGGCTCACCCTTGTAGGTGCCCGGGTAGATGGTGCCGTTGTAGAGGACGACGCTGGGGAGGTCCAGGCGCGCCATGGCCATGGCTGCGCCGGGGTTGGTCTTGTCACAACCGGAGAGGATGACCAGGCCATCGAAGAGGTGGCCGCGCGCCACCAGCTCGATGGAGTCGGCCACGACCTCACGACTGACGAGCGAAGCCTTCATGCCCTCGGTGCCCATGGCCACGCCGTCACTGACGGCGATGGTGTTGAACTCCATGGGTGTGCCACCGGCGGTCCGGATGCCCGCCTTCACGAACTCCGCCAGGCGCCGCTGGTTCAGGTTGCAGGGCATCGTCTCGATCCAGGTGGTGGCGACGCCGACGATGGGCTTGGCCAGGTCGTCGTCGCCGAAACCCATGCCTTTCAGCATGGCCCGGGCGGCGGCGCGGTCGGGACCGTCGGTCAGGGCGGCGGAATGGCGCTTGGCGGCGTCACTCGGCTGGTCATAGGGCAAGGGCATGGCGTCGCTCTCCGGTGGGGACCGCGCGTCTAGGCGGCGTCGATGGGTCGGGTGTCGACGCGGGCGGGGTTGGCCGCCTCCCAGGCGTCGATGGCAGCGCTACGGTCGAGCAGCCAGCCGATCTCGTCGGTGCCTTCGAGGAGCATCTGGCGCGCGAAGGGGTCGACCTCGAAGGCGATGTCCTGGTCGCTGGGCAGGTGCACCACCTGCGCCTCGAGATCGACGGTCACCTCGGCGTCGGGCCGCTCGGCGAAGCACTCGAACAGCGCCCGGTGTGTCTCCTCGTCGACCACGATGGGCAAGAGGCCGTTCTTGAGGGCGTTGCTGCGGAAGATGTCGGCGAAGCTGGTGGAGAAGATGGCCCGGATGCCCCAGGAGGTCAGCGCCCAGGGCGCGTGCTCGCGCGAGGAGCCGGCGCCGAAGTTGTCGCCGGCCAGCAGGACCTGGCGTCCCTGCATCTCAGGCTGGTTGATGACGAAGTCGGGCCGCGGCTGGCCATCGGCGTCGTAGCGCCAGTCGTAGAACAGGGCGTCGGCGAGGCCGGACTTCTCGGTCGTCTTGAGGAAGCGCGCCGGGATGATCTGGTCGGTGTCCACGTTCTCGGCCGGCAGCGGGATGATGGCGCTGGTGAAGGTGCTGAACGGTTCGCTCATGGCTACTTCCATCCGGCTGCGGCGGGGTTCCGCTCGACGAGCGGACGCGGATCGGTGACCACGCCCGCAAGGGCCGTGGCCGCGGCGGTCAGCGGCGAGGCCAGGAAGGTGCGAGCGCCCTTGCCCTGGCGACCCTCGAAGTTGCGGTTGCTGGTGCTGATGATGTATTCGCCGGGGTCACCCTGGTCGCCGTTCATGGCGATGCACATCGAGCAGCCGGCCTCCCGCCAGTCGGCACCGGCTGAGCGGAAGATGTCGGCGATGCCCTCCTGCTCGGCCTGGGCCTTGACCTGCTGCGAGCCGGGCACGACCATGACCCGGATGCCGCTGGCGAACGTCTGACCCTTGACCAGCGCCGCGGCCTGGCGAAGGTCGCTGATGCGGCTGTTGGTGCAGGAGCCGATGAAGACGGTATCGACCTTGTGGCCCAGCAGTGGCTCGCCTGGCTGCAGGTCCATGTACACCAGCGCCTTCTCCAGGGTCCGGCGCTCCGCGTCGCTGCGGGCTTCGTCGGGGCTGGGCACACGCTGGCTGATACCCATGCCCATGCCTGGGTTGGTGCCATAGGTGATCATCGGCTCCAGCTTGTCGGCATCGATGGTGATCGACTTGGAGTAGCTGGCAGCGGGGTCGCCCGGAAGCGTGCGCCACCTCTCGACCGCCCGCTCGAAGGCCTCGCCCCGAGGCGCGTGCGGCCGGCCGGCCACGTATTCGAAGGTGGTGTCGTCCGGGGCGATGAGCCCGGCACGGGCCCCGCCCTCGATGGACATGTTGCAGATGGTCATGCGCTGCTCCATCGTCAGCGCGCGGATGCCCTCGCCGGTGTACTCGAAGACGTGACCGGTGCCGCCCCCCACCCCGATGCGCGAGATGAGGTTGAGGATGATGTCCTTGGAGGTGACGCCGGGGGCCAGGCGACCATCGACGCGGACCTCGTAGGTCCGCAGCGGCCGCTGCAGTAGCGTCTGGGTCGCCAGCACCATCTCGACCTCGCTGGTGCCGATGCCGAAGGCCAGCGCGCCGAAGGCGCCATGCGTGGCCGTGTGGGAATCGCCGCAGACGATGGTCATGCCCGGCTGCGTCAGGCCCAGCTCCGGGCCGATGACGTGGACGATGCCCTGGCGATCGGAGCCGAGCGCGTACAGCGGTACGCCGAACTGATCGCAGTTGGACTGGAGCTTGGCCAGCTGGAAGGCGCCCTGCTGGTCGAGGATCGGCAGCGAGCGGTCGTGGGTGGGCGTGGAGTGGTCGGCGGTGGCGATGGTGCGCTCGGGATGGCGCACCCTCAGGCCACGCCGCCGGAGGCCCTCGAACGCCTGCGGGCTGGTAACTTCATGGACGAGGTGGAGGTCGATGCCGAGGACGGTGGGAGCCCCCGGCTCCTGGAGGACGACGTGGTCATCCCAGATCTTCTGGACCAGTGTGCGCGGCGCGCCGGCGTGTTCGGACATGCTCGGAGCGTAGCAGAGGCGCGGCGGGCGTCGGAGGTCAGCGGTAGAGCTCCGGGCGCGGACCCACCGAGACGGCTTCGCGGTGGCCCGTCTGGAG
>DATHSE010000233.1:0-7924 GCA_035464455.1 Anaerolineae bacterium
CGCGGGCGGTGACGCCTCCGGACGCGTGAGTCGCTGAGACAACAGCAGGAGCTGTTGAGATACACCCGAGGAGCCTACATGACCGACCGACCACCCATCCCCGATCTCGTCCGCTCGAGCCGCGTCATCGCCATCGGGCGCAACATCACCGCCGCCCAGGCACCCCGCATCGGCGAGGCGCTCGTGGCCGGTGGCGTCCACGTGATGGAGCTCACGCTCAACGAGCCCGAGGCCGACGCGCTCGCCGCCATCGAGGCACTCGCCGGTGCGTCCGAGGCGCTGGGGGCGCTGGTGGGGGCCGGCACGGTGCTCTCCATCGAGGCGGCCGGGCGCGCGGTCGAGGCCGGCGCGCGCTTCATCGTCTCGCCCCACACCGACCGCGCCCTCGTGGCCTGGTGCGCCGAGCGCGGGCTGCCCTGCTTCCCGGGGGCGCTCTCGCCCACCGAGATCCACGCCGCCTGGTCGGCCGGTGCCAGCGCGGTCAAGCTGTTCCCGGCCGCGGCCGTGGGCACCGGCTACCTCGCGCAGATCGCGGGGCCCTTCCCCGACATCCCCTTCGTGCCCACCGGTGGCGTCTCGGCCGAGACCGCGGCCGGCTGGCTGGCCGCCGGTGCGGTGGCCGTGGGCATGGGTGGCTGGCTCATCGGTGACGGCGAGCCCACGGGCGTGACCGAGCGTGCCCGCCGGGTCAGCGCGGCCGTGGCCGGGTAGGAGGACGACATGCGCATCAGCGGCGTCCGCACCTTCCTCGCCTAGCTGGCTCGCTCGCTTCGCCGCAGGCGTAGCCGGCCCCGTTCGCGGTTACGCCGGCACCATGCGCTGACCTCCGCGCGTCGCGCTCAGGCGTGCCCTCGCGCTCGATGGACGGCGGCCACGGCCTGGCGCGTGGCCGCGGTGATGGCGGGCCAGTCGCGCGCTCGTATCGACGCCACCGGCACCATCCACGAGCCACCGACAGCGACGATCCGGGACTCCGCCAGGTACTCCTCGATGTTGCTCAGGTCGATGCCGCCCGTGGGGATGAAGCGAAGGCCCGGGAAGGGGGCAGCGATGGCCCTGATCATGGCCAGGCCCCCGCTCATCTCGGCAGGGAAGAACTTGACCACGTCGAGGCCCAGCTGCCGCGCGCGCATGAGGTCGCTGGGCGTGACGCACCCCGGCAAGGCCTCCGCGCCGCGGGCCTGGGTCCGCTCCACGACGTTCTCCACCAGGCCGGGGCTCACCACGAAGCTGGCGCCGGCCGCCACGGCCCGATCGACCTGCTCAGGCGTGACGACCGAGCCAGCCCCGACGAGAGCATCGGGATGGGCCACGGCTGCGGATCGGATGGCCTCCTCGGCGGCGTCCGTCCGGAAGGTGATCTCGGCCACGGGCAGGCCCCCGTCGGTGAGGGCGCCGACAAGCGCCGGCGCATCGGCCGGGTCATCGATGACGACGACGGGCACGATGCCCGCCTGCTGGATGCGATCGAAGATGGTGCTCATGGCGTCCCCCGCTACTGTCCGGGCAAGTCTGCCGTCATACATGATGCGACGGTCGTGCCAGTGCCGCTGTGCCGTTCACGCTCCATCGATCTCGGCGAGCCTGAGTGACGCCTCCAGATGGTCGGGCCGCGCCTCCAGCAGCCGCTCGAAGCGGGTGCGCGCGGCTCGGCGTCGGCCCTGGCCCAGGAGCGCCAGGCCCTCGAGGTAGCCGGCTTCCTGACGCGAGCGCAGGCTGAGATCGTCCTCGAACAGCAGCAGCGTCGGCAGCGACGTGGCGAAGTAGGGGATGCGGACTTCCGTGCGAGCCTGCTCCCTCGCCGCTGCACTCAGCTCCGCAAGGCACGCCTCCGCCGACACCTCCTCGCCCAGCGTACGCCGCGCCAGCGCCTGCCAGTACGGACCGTCCGCTGCCGGCAGCTCGGGATCACCCTGCGGCTCCGCAGCGCGGCGGAGCCACTCGCTGGCATCGACTGCTGCCCCCGCAGCACGCAGGCAGGTGCCCAGCAGGTACTGCAGCTCGTTCTCCGGCGTCAGCAGGTGCTTGCCTTCTCCGAGGTTGTGGGGATAGGTCATCGCCGTGCGCAGCAGCTCGGCCGCGGACGCCGGGTCGCCGTCGCGGAGCTTGGCCCGCGCCAGCTCGCGATGCGCCACGACCCACTGTCCCGAGACGAGTCCTTCGCCACCCTCCCAGGGATGGAAGCGACGTCTCCGCAGCTCCGCGGCTGCCTGCTCGTGGCGACCGACCCGGTTGAGCAGGGTGATGAGCTCCAGCGTGAGGTCGTCGCGCTGATGCACGAGCGCAGATCGCGCTTCCAGCGCGCGCAGGCGCGCCGCAGGCGCATGACCCAGGCGCTTTCGCAGCTGGTCCAGCTCGTAGAGCACGCGCGCATCGGTGGCATCGGCGCGGAAGGCACGACGGTAGGCGGCAAGCGCGCGCACGGGCCGCCCGAGCACGTTGAACTCGGCGATGCCGAGGTTGCGGTGGACGGTCGGAAAGGCGGGATCCAGGCGAGCCGCTCGACGCCACAGGGCGATGGCATCGTGGTAGCGCCGCTTGTCGTAGAGCAGGTTGCCCAGGTAGTACGGCGCCCGAGGGTCCCGCGCATCCTGCGCGATGGCCCACTCAAGCACGGCGATCTCCTCCAGGCGCACGGGGAAGGCATGGTCGGGCAGGGCCGCTGCCGCCGCGCGTCGGTGCTGCTCGGCAGCGGCCGAGTCACCACGGCGCGATTCCAGCCACGCCAAGGTGTAGAGCAGCTGGGGCAGGTGGCGTGGCGCCGGCCCGGCCCCGAGCGCCCGCTGCAGCGCGTCGACCGCCTCATCCAGGAGCCCGGCGCGGGCCTCGTCGTGGGCGACGTCGAGCGCTGTCTGGGCGCCCCCAGGCAAGGGTCCGTCGGTCCCGTCGAGGAGTGCCTGCTCGTGCAGGGCCCGCACGTCAAGTGGGTCTGCCGCCAGCGTCGCGGTCACCTGGGCACGCGCGGCTTCGATGTCGCCCGCGCGACGCAGCAGGGAAGCCCGGAGGCCCAGCGCTCCCGGCTCCCCGGCGTTCGTGGCCAGGGCACGGTCGAGCAGCCCGAGGGCGCGCTCTCGGTCACCGCGGACGGCCGCGATCTCCGCCCGTGCGGTGTCCGACGCCGGGGTGAAGGCTCCGTTCCAGCCGGCCTTGCCGAAGGCATCGTCGGCCTCCTCCAGCCGGCCCTGCATCCGCAGGACCACGCCCAGCAGGTAGCTGGCCTCGCCGTCACGCGGATTGGTGTTGCGCTGCTCCAGCCGATCGAGGGCTGCCCGCAGGTGGCGCTCGGCGGCGACGAGCTCGCCGCGACGCAGATGCCACTCACCCATGGCGGCATTGGTCCGGCTGTCGCCCGGGTCGCGGCGCAGGGCCTCGCAGAAGTAGTCCTCCGGCCGACGGGTCGCATGCCGGTACTGCTGCAGGTGCATACCCGTCAGGTACAGCTCCTCGATCGTCCCGATCTGCGCCGGCTCGGGCGGCTCGCTCGCGGCCGGCGGCGGGTCGCCCCGCCGGACGGCGACGGGCTGGTAGCGGATGAGCTCCCGGCCGGCGTGGCTGACGCTCAGCTGCAGGTCGGTGAGGCGTGTGCCCTTGGGCAGCGGCACCTCAACGGGGAGCAGGGGCCGATGGGGGGCCAGGTCGACCGTGCGCTCGAGGATGGTCCCCGCCGGCGCCTCGAGGCGCACGCGCGCGCCATCGAGCTCCCGTGTCGCGGCGACCCCCAGGCGCAGGCCCTCACCCCGGCGCTCCAGGAGCAGCGCGACGTCCAGGTTGGCCGCCTGCACCGGTCCTACGCCGACCAGCGGGTACCAGCACTGCCGAAAGGTCCGCACCTCGCCCGGCAGCAGGAAGCCGAAGTCCGGCTGGTTGTCGGTGAAGACGCCGGCCATCAGCTCGACGTAGGGCCCATCGGCGTCGGTCAGCTCTCGATCCCAGGCATGCCCGAACTCGTGGTCGCCCCAGGTCCACAGCTTCTTGCCGGGGCTGATGGTGTGGTCGGCCCAGTGCACGTAGCCCTCGCCCGCGGCGTGGTCGTAGCCACCGAAGAAGTCCTCGCGCGTGCCCATGGCCATGTACGAGGTCGGCACCGGGATGTTGCGGTACCAGCGCAGGTCCGCCTCCCGCGGCGGCCGCGAGCCGTAGTCCACGCCGTAGTAGCGGCCGCGAGCGACCGGGAAGGTGGACATCGCGCGCTTGGCGTGGTCGGCCACGTAGGTGACGTCAGGCGGGAAGAAGGCCTCGTAGTCGTCGTGCACGCGCACCCCCACGTTGGCCCACCACAGGAACGTCTGGGTCAGGGGCGTCCGGTTGGTCAGGCGAGCCTGCAGCTCCAGCACCGCCGAACCCGGTCGTAGCACCACGCCGTGCATGCCCTTCATGCGTTCGGTGGGCTCGTGCTCCGAGCACCACACCACCGCGCCTCCGCCAGGCAGCGATCCGATGCTCCAGTCGACCGGCAGGTAGGTGGAGGGGCGGTGGTGCTGGGGCCAGTTGAACTCGACGCCACCGGAGATCCACGGCCCCAGCAGCCCCACCAGCGCGGGCTTGATGACATTCTGTCGGTAGAAGATGTCGTAGCCGGTGTGGCGGTCCTGCACGACGTGGATACGCCCGCCGATGGCCGGCAGCAGCATCACCCGCAGGTACTCGTTCTCCAGGTGCACGGCCTGCCACTCGGTGGGCACGGCCGTGTCGGAGACGCGATCGGTGACCGGCTCGGGGTAGACGCGACCCGAGGATCCCTGGTAGACGCGGTGCTCGAGGAAGAGCGGGTTGCGGTCGGGTTCGGGCAAGGGGTAGGTGGCGATGACCACCGGCTCGGCCCAGGCGGCTACGGCCCGGTCGCGCAGGTGCGCCGGGCGCTCGGGCAGCTGCAGTCGTCCCAGGCCGTCATCGATCACGCCGTACCTCCTCGTCACGCTGGTCGCTTCACACAGCCACTTCAGGCGGCTCGCTCCACGGCGGGATCCCGCGAACGAACGCCACCAGCGCCCGTCCGGGCTTGCTTCCGACTGAGGGCTGTAGGACAATCCCGCCGGATTGGTCCTGACCAATCGTACCTTTCACGGTCCGCCACCGGGCACGAGGGCAGCGCCGCGAGAGATCCGGAGGGAGGATGGATTTTTCGGACGTAACGTGTCAAGAACGGTGTTGCTTTGTGTTGGATTACGGTAGTATCAGGACCGTCAAGGCCAACGGCCCCTTTCGGAGGAACGGAGGAAAAGCTCGTGGTTGATTCTCGCTTCAAGAAGGCTTTGGTGGCGGTCGGTGGTGCCGCGCTCCTGACCGCGTCGGCGTTGCCGGCCGTGGCACAGGACGAAGCCCCGCTGCTGTACGTCATCAACAAGAGCGCCGACCAGCAGTACTTCATCGACCTGCAGAACTCGTTCGTGGCCAAGGCCGAGGAGCTCGGCGCGACGGCCCTGCAGGCTGATGCCAAGCTCGATCCGAGCCTGGGCGTGCAGCTGGTGAACGACGCCATCTCCGCCGGCGCCGCCGGCATCGCCATCACCGTGCCCGACCAGACCATCGGTCCGGCCATCTCCGACGCCGCAGCGGCGGCAGGTGTGGCGCTCGTCGCCACCGACGACGGCATCGTCGATTCGGCCGGCAACCCCGTCCCCTTCGTCGGCTTCAGCGGCCCGGACATGGGCGCCAAGGTCGGCGCCGAGGCGGCGCGCGTGCTGACCGAAGGCGGCTGGCTCGAGGACGAGTCCGTCACCCTCGGCGTGCTCTCGACCGAGGTCCAGACGCTGTCCGTGTGCGAGGACCGCACCAACGCCGCCAAGGCGGCCATGCTGGAGGTCGGCGTTCCCGAGGACGCCATCTTCCAGGTCCCCTACACCGGTGAGACGCAGTCGGCCCAGGATGCCGCCGGGCCTGTCATCACCGCCCATCCTGACGTGACCCACTGGGTCGTCTTCGCCTGCAACGACGAGGGCGTGCTGGGCACGCTGAACGCGCTCGCCACCCAGGGCGTCAGCCCCGACAACATCATCGGTGTCGGTCTGGGCGCCTATGAGGCCTGCAAGTTCTGGGCCGCTGAGCAGCCCTCCGGCTTCAAGGCCGCGCTGTTCATCTCCGGCCAGGACGTCGGCGCCGCCGCCGCCCAGGTGCTGTTCGACAACATCGTCAACGGCGTGGAGCTGCCCGAGTCGACGGTCGCCCCGACCACCATCGTGACGCCGGACACCTACGCCGACGTCTTCGACGAGATCTCGCTGGCCAACTGCTCGCAGTAGTCAGCCCAGCCTGAACGGGTGTCGCGGGGTCCGGCCATGGACCGGGCCCCGCGCGCCTGTGCGGGCACCGTGGTGGTGAAGCCATGACCCTGACCGTGCCTCCCGAGACCTCCGCAGCCGAGCCCGTCGGCGGTTCCGGCGTCCTCGAGATCCGCAACGTCAGCAAGGCCTTCCCCAACGTGCAGGCGCTCGACGACGTCTCGCTCGACGTCCGTCCCGGCGAGGTGCTGGCCTTCCTGGGCGAGAACGGCGCGGGCAAGTCCACCCTGCTGAAGATCCTCAACGGCGACTACCAGCCCGACAGCGGCACGCTCACCATCGATGGCGAAGAGCTGCGCTTCTCCAACCCGCGCGAGGCCCGGGCGGCCGGCATCCGCGTCATCTACCAGGAGCCCGAGATCATCCCCGGCGTGGACGTGGCCGAGAACATCTTCGCCGGCGAGCTGCCCAGACGCGGTCCCTTCATCGACCGACGCGCGCTCAACCAGCGGGTCGACGCCGAGCTCGCCGAGTACGGCTTCGAGAAGGTGCTGCCGCGCTCGCGCATGGGTGACGAGCTCTCGTCCGCCCAGCGCCAGTTGGTCGAGATCATGCGCGCGGTCAAGTCGAGGATGCGCATCCTGGCGCTCGACGAGCCAACCTCCTCGCTGACCGATGACGAGGTCGGCCGGCTCTTCGCCCTGGTGCGCCGGCTCAGGTCCGAGGGCGTGGCCATCATCTACGTCAGCCATCGCCTGCACGAGATCCTGCAACTGGCCGACCGCGTGGCCATCCTGCGTGACGGCAAGCTGGTGATGGTCAGCCAGGCCGCCGGCCTGACCGAGGACGAGATCGTGCGCAACATGGTCGGCCGCGCCCTGGGCGAGGTCTTCGACCGCCATCGTGCTGTCTCCGACCGGGTCGTGCTCGAGGTCAGGGACATCCGGAGCGACTGGCACAAGGGCATCTCCTTCGACATCAAGGCCGGCGAGATCGTCAGCTTCGCGGGCCTCATCGGGGCCGGCCGCAGCGAGCTGGCCAAGGTCATCTTCGGCGAGCTGCCGATGACCTCCGGCAGCGTGTCGATCGAGGGCCGCCAGGTCAGCATCAGCCAGCCCAGCGTAGCCATCCGCGAGGGCATCGGCTTCGCCCCCGAGGATCGCAAGCGTGAGGGCCTGGTGCTCATCCGCAGCGTCATGGAGAACACCACCATGGCCATCATGCGGCGCCTCACACGCTTCCGCATCGTGCAGCGCCGCAAGGAGCGCCAGATCGCCGGCGAGTACGTGGAGCGGCTCAACGTGCGCACGCCCTCGCTCGACCAGGAGGTGGGCAAGCTCTCGGGCGGCAACCAGCAGAAGGTGGTGCTGGCCCGCTGGCTGGCGGCCAAGCCCAAGGTGCTCATCCTCGATGAGCCCACGCGCGGCATCGACGTCGGCGCCAAGGCCGAGATCTACCGGCTCATCGACGCGCTGGCCAACGAGGGCCTGGCCATCATGCTCATCTCGTCGGAGCTGCCCGAGGTCCTGGGCATGTCCGACCGCATCATCGTCATGCAGGGCGGCCGCATCACCGGTGAGCTGCCCGGGCCAGGAACGACCGAGGCACAGGTGCTCGAGCTGGCCATGCACGAGCACCTCAAGACACGCCGGGCGGCCGCCGAGCCAGCAGCGGCCGGAGGGGGAACCGAATGAGCCAGTCGCAGC
>DATHSE010000234.1:0-2472 GCA_035464455.1 Anaerolineae bacterium
CCAGCCGGTGTTGGCGTCCACCCGCAGCGGTCCGCTGAAGTCGGCGCGCACCGCCTCCAGCGTGTCCATGTCCGAGGGCCCGCCGACCTTGATCTTGAGCGCCGGGAAGTGGCTGACGCGGCGGGCGCGCTCGGCCACGCTGGCTGGATCGTCGATGCCCAGCGAGTAGTCCGTGGGGGGCAGCCGGTCGGACGTACCGAGGAGCTGCCAGACCGGCAGGCCCAGGGCCCTGCCGGCCATGTCATGGAGTGCCATGTCCAGCCCCCCCTTGGCGCCGCCATGATTGCCCAGGACATCGGTCATCAGCTCGCCCGCGCGCTCCAGCCAGCCGAGCACCGCGGGCGCATCGACCGGCAGCGGGCCCAGCTCATCGAGCGAGCCCAGGAGGCGAGGGAGCACGGCTTCGGTGGTCTCCACGGTCTCGCCGTAGTACGGCACCGGGAAGCACTCACCGAGGCCGTCGGCGCCGTCCAGCCGGAGGTGGGTGAGCACGGTCTGTGACGCCAGAGAGTCCTCGCTGCGGGCGATCCTGAAGGGATCGCGGAAGGGCAGGTGCAGGATCTCGGTCTGCAGTCGGAACGTCATCGAGCGTCTCCTTCGAGCGCGGCGCGGAGGCCGGCGAAGAGGCGCCCGGGTCCGAATCGATATGGGTCGTCGACCGGCAGGCCGGTCTCATCGGCGACACGCGCGATCTCGGCCCTCGCGTCCTCTTCGGTCAGCAGTGCCGTGTTGAGCGCGATGGCCGCAACCCGCGACGG
This sequence comes from Anaerolineae bacterium, assembly GCA_035464455.1. Taxonomy (GTDB): domain Bacteria; phylum Chloroflexota; class Limnocylindria; order Limnocylindrales; family CSP1-4; genus JAFMJV01. Next base: position 759 of record DATHSE010000234.1, read on the forward strand.
CGCGACCGCGTTGGCCACGGCTTCGTAGAGGCGGATGTTGTCCTGCAGCGACAGGGTGGGCGAGGACGCGCCGGTGGCCTGCTCCCAGCCGAGGTGGCCGCTGCGACCCGGCTGGTGCACCAGCACCATCGCATGGGGCGTCGTGCCGTGGACCAGGCCCAGGGTGACCGCCGAGTAGGCCGGATGGTCGATGGCGCCTTGGCCCTCGACGAAGACCCAGTCGCCCATCGCCTCTGCCTGCTCCACGAGCCACTCGGCGGTGCCGTTGATGAAGTCGCTGATGACGCGGTCGACCGAGACGCCCCAGCCTTCGATCATGATGCCGGTCTGGCCGGTGGGCACGAAGACGGCGGAGAGGCCGGCCGCCTGGGCAGCGCGCCTGAGCTCCAGGGCCACGGTCATCTTGCCGATGGCGCAGTCGGTCCCCACGAGCAGGATCACGTGCTTGCCGGGTGCGTGCTTGCGACCCATGGCAACCTCGTGGCGTTCCGGTGGGCGGCGGTGGTCGATGAGCTCGACGCCGTGTGCGGCGGCCAGCGAGCTGAACTCGGGATCCTCGGAGACGAACTCGTGGAGGCCGCTCACGATATCGAGCCCATGGGTGATGGCGTCGACGATGATGGCGCGCCACGGGGGCGGGATGCGGCCACCTTGCGGCGCCGTGCCGATGAGCAGCGCGGTCGGCCCCAGCGATAGTGCCTCCGCCAGCGTGGAGACGATGGGTGCAGAGTGCTCCTGTCCCAGCCACTCCGCCACGTTCCGCCCGGCGCGAGTGCTGTCGAGCACCGCCACGACCGGCTCACGGCCGTACTTGATGACGCCCATGGCGGTCTTGGAGCCGGGCTCACCGAATTGACCCTCGGCGAGGATGAGGTAGCGTCGGCGGGTCTCAGCGTCCATGGGCGGTCTCTCTTTGGTCGGTATCGATGCAAGGTTCTGACGATAGCCAGGCTGACACCTCGGTCGCCCGCTTGACCACGGAGCCGGCCGGCCCAAGCATAGAAGGACGCCCCCGGGGCGCGGTCCGGGGGCGGGGGGATGTGCTGGTACCGCATACCGGATTCGAACCGGTGATCTCCGCCTTGAGAGGGCGGTGTCCTAGGCCTCTAGACGAATGCGGCGTGCTCGGCCGATAGGGTAGCCGACCTGCGCCGACTCTGTCCACACGGCCGCAGGTGCACTGGGCCACAGGCGCACATGGCCGCACGTGCCCGTCGGCATCCCAGCGTCTGCTCGGGGACTCGATCCCCCCATTCGTGGCGGTCTTTCGGTCAGATGTCCGCGTGGGGGCCGTTAGGCGAGAGGGGTTCGCCGGCGCACCCGGCCAGTGGACATCAGGGCGACGCACCCTCCGCAGATATGACCGTGAGTGACTGGGCCATGCTCAGAGCCTGCTGGCCGAGTGGCCGCGGAACCCGCCCCGCGTCTGCCCGGTCCACCGAAGGGCATCGGCTCGGCCGCGCTGCGCCCGCGGCAGCCACCTTAGGGCCCCCTCGCGGACTTGTGACCAGGAGGCGGTGGGCCGGCTGGGACGACAGCTGTGACCAGCAGGCGGTGGGCCGGCCGGGACGACAGCGATCCGGGGACATGCATCGCGAGGCCGAGGACGCGACCATGGTGCGACGAACGGCTACAGGCGGTGGTGCTCGAGGAAGGAGCGGATGGTGTCGGCCACCTGGTCGAAGCCCTGCTCGCCGAGGACGGCGCCGTAGTG
>DATHSE010000235.1:0-2111 GCA_035464455.1 Anaerolineae bacterium
GCCGATGACGGTGTAGCCGAGACCGTGGCGGCAGTGGTAGTCCTCCATCTCGCCGCCCACCGGCTGCCAGCTGGGGCTCCAGTAGACGCCGCTCTCGTCATCGCGGACGTACACGTAGCGGCCGCCGACATCGAGCGGCGCGTTGTTGTAGCGATAGCGGGTCAGCCGTCGCAGGCGGGCGTCGCGGTAGAAGGAATACCCCCCGGCAGTATTCGAGATGAGCCCGAGGTAGTCCTCGGAGCCCAGGTAGTTGATCCACGGCAGCGGCGTTTCCGGCCGCGTGATGACGTACTCCCGCCGTTCGTCATCGAACCGTCCGAAGCGCATCGCTCCCTCTCTGGCGCCCGGCGGGCATCGGCCCGCCGCACTGCCCGCGAATGTACGGCGTCGGTCCGCGATCGATCGCGTCTCCGGGATGGCACCCGGCCCGTCGACCGTGCGGTCAGCCGAGCGCCGAGGCGACCTCGCCGTCGAACCGCTCGATGGCCCGGGCAAGCGCAGCAGGATCGGTCTGGCCAAAGTCGAGCGCGACATGCGCCACGCCCGCATCGCGGTAAGCGCGCAGCTGGGCCGCCATCGCATCGGGCGCGCCCGACAGGATGGAGGCGCCGCTGACGGCGCTGTCGAAGTTGACGCTGAGGCGGGCCGAGAGCGTTGGCATCGGTCGTCCTGCCTCGGCCGCAGCCTCGCCGATGATGCGCGCTCGATCGCGCATCGTGACAGCGTCGGTCCTTGTCGCGTGGTAGCCCTCTGCGATGCGGCCCACCCGTCGCAGCGCCGGTTCGGCGGTGGCGCCGATCCACACCGGCAGGTCAGCGCCCTGCGCCGGCAGGGGCGAGAACCAGGCCTTGCCAAAGCTGTCGAAGCGGCCGCGGTAGGGCCCGATCCCACCGCCCCAGAGGTATCTCCACAACGCCACCGTCTCCTCGAGGTACGCGCCACGGCGAGAGAACCGGTCCGCCACTCCGAGGTTGGCGAACTCGGCACGGTTCCAGCCGATGCCCACGCCGGCGATGAGCCGTCCACCACTGAGAGCGTCGATGGTGGCCAGCTCCTTGGCCAGCAAGACTGCTCCGCGCATCGGCACGACCAGGACACTCGTGCCCAACCGCAGTCGGCCTGTCTGACCGGCCAGCCAGGCCAGCACCGAGAGGGCTTCGTAGATGTGGCGGTAGTCGGCGCCACGCTCCGCGCTGTCGATGAGCACGTGGTCGGTCACCCATGCCGAGTGCCAGCCCAGCCGCTCGGCGGTCTCGGCAGCGGCCAGTATCGCTTCCGGCCCGGCGCCTGGCCGGAAGTTGGGGAGGCAGACCCCCAGGGCCGGGCTAGTCCGGAGATCAAGCAGATCGGTCGTCATCGGTGCAGCGTAGCCGGAACGGGGCCCTGCCACGGCGGCTGCACCGTGCCTGCCACGACGGCTGCACCGTGCCTGCCACGGCGACTGCTCGGGCTGCTACTCGGGGCCTGAGCTGGAAGGCGGCTCGCCACGGGCGAGCGGGTCGTCGGGCAGCTTGCGGACGCGTGCCCGCCGTTTGCGTCGTGCCGGGATCATGTCTCGCATCGACTCCAGCCTGCCGAAGCAGAGCAGGCGGTCGTTGGGCTCCAACACGCGCGACTCGCGCGGATTGGGGATGACCTCGATGCCTTGGTGCAGCGTCAGCACCGCGATGTCGCGCTCGCGCAGACCCGATTCGGCGATGGTCCTTCCCACCAGCTCGGCATCCTCGCGCACGAGCAGCTCAGCCACCCCGTAGCCGGTGCTGACCGAGAGCCGCTGGCGCACGTCGAGCTCGGGAAAGGCGACCTGGTTGTCGACGTAGTCGATGATGGCACCGGCCACGTCCAGACCGGTGGCGGTCTCGATGCCCTCCAGCCCGGGCGACGAGTTGACCTCCATCACCAGCGGTCCGTCCTTGCCCTCGAGCATGTCCACCCCGGCCATGCGCAGGCCCATGATCTGCGCCGCCCGCACCGCCGTGCGCTCGTGGGCGGGGGACAGGGTCACCGGTTCGGTGGTGCCGCCGCGGTGAAGGTTGGAGCGGAACTCGTCGCCTTGTGCCAGGCGTCGCATGGCCGCCACCACGCGGTCGCCCACCACCAGCGCCCGGATG
>DATHSE010000236.1:0-1773 GCA_035464455.1 Anaerolineae bacterium
GCCCACGGTCCCGGCGACGTGGCCGACGACGTCGATCGCCACCTCGTCGAGACCGGGTTCGGATCGGAGTGATCGTCCTCGACACCTCGGTCATCTATGCCCTGCTGGACGCCGCGGACGCGCGACATCGCCAGGCGGTCAGCTGGTACTCGGACCTCACCCGGGAGCTGATCACCACGCCGCTCGTCCTGGCTGAGGCCGATCACCTCGCGGTCACCAGGGGTGGTCCGGTGGCGCAGCGGGCCCTGCGCGCGGACATCCGGGAGGGCGCGTACCTCGTCGACTGGTGGCCCTCCGCAGCACGCGAGGCGGCCCAGGTCGCCGACCGGTATGCGGACCTGGGCATCGGCCTGACCGACGCATCATTGGTCGTCCTGGCCGCACGCGTTGGCACCACCGATATCGCTACCTTCGACGAACGGCACTTCCGGGCGATCGTCCCGCTGCAAGGCGCGCCGGCGTTCCGCCTACTCCCGCTCGATCACCGCGACTGAGGTGCGCCAGCCGCATGCCTCGGCAACCTGGGCTTCATCCGGCCCATGCCCCTTACCGCCGGATCAGTCCACCTCGTCGGCCACGCGCAGGATGACCTTGCCCTCGTTGCGGTGGTCGATGAGCCGCTGATAGGCGGCAGCGACATTGCTCATCGGCTGGATCGAATCGATGTTCGGCGCGATGCGTCCTTCACCGGCCATGCGCAGGACATCGTGGAATGCGGACAGGGTGGAGCCCCAGCAGCCATGGATCGTCACGCGTCGGCGATAGAGCCACTCGTTGTCGAGCTCGACGATGGGTCCTGCATGCGCGCCCACCACGGCGATCCTCGCACCGGCGCGCAGCGAACGCAGGGCCTCTCGCCAGCCATCCGGGTCGGAGGTCGTCTCGACATAGACGCCGGCTCCGTCGGGGAAACGCTCACGCACGTATGCGCCCAGGTCGGGGCTCGTCGTACGGTCGACGACCAGCTCCGGTGCCACGTCTCGTGGCAGTGCCCGCAACCATTGCGCGCCGTGCTCGCTCCCGACCACGGCGATGACACGCGCCTTGCGCATGCGAGCCAGCTGCACCACGGCGCTGCCCACGGCTCCAGAGGCGCCGCTGACGAGCACCGCCTCTCCGGCATCGGCGCCCACCCTCCGCAGCAGCGTCAGGGCGATGGCGTTGGACGTGGCGATGGCACTGGCCTCGGCGAAGCCGATGCCCTCGGGGATGCGAGCGACGTTGCGGGCCGGCACCGCCACGTACTCGGCCATGCCGCCGGGGCGGTCGACGCCGATCGTGCTGATGCTGTCGCAGGCATCGTCGCGTCCGGCGCGGCAGTGGATGCAGGCCGCGCAACTGATCGACGGCTTCACCACGACGCGCTCCCCGGGGGCGATATCGGCCACCTCGGAACCGATATCGGCCACCACGCCGGCCGGATCGAGGCCGAGGATCAGCGGCAGCCGCACTCGCTCGGTGTGGGCGCTGCCGTTGATGATGTCGAGGTCGCGACGGTTGAGGCCCACCGTGGCGACGCGGACCAGCACCTCGTCAGCTGCCGGTTCCGGGGTCCTGAACGTCTCAGGCACCAGGCGGGCCACGCCGCCGGGCCGCGAAAGCACGGTGGCCAGCATGCGCTCGGGGATGGCTGCTGGTAGGGCTCGTTGCATGCAGCACGTACTGTAGCGCCGAGCGCTCTCCACCCCATCGGCAGCGCTCAGCGGTGGGGCTGGAACGGCGGTCGAGACGGGCGTGGCAGGAGGCCGACGGGCGGCTGCGTGGGCGCGATCG